>JAWLHD010000141.1:0-8938 GCA_041690555.1 Anaerohalosphaeraceae bacterium | reverse complement strand
GACCGGTCCCTGCGTGTAATCCGTATTGTCGTACTGAACAGTGAATGCATCACAGCCGTCGTCGCGGTACTGAACGGTCAGATACATGGTCTCATCTGCATCGTAGGCAAATGAATCGTCCACACAGAGGTATAGGTATTGGGCAGCGGAGAATGAATTGGGCCGGGTGGTTATGTAAGTCCGATCGGCGGCTGTTAGTTGTCCCCATTCGCCGTCTCCACCGCAAGGCCGGACTGACATCCCTTGGGCGTTATCCGGATCCCAATGGACTTCTGTCGCGTCGGCGTAAAGGCCTTGGATCGGTACTTGTAAGCCCTGCCTAAACAGGTCGGCATACTTCCGTGTAAGGTCGATGTACATGCGCCCGTATTCGAGCGAATGCGCAACGTCGGTGCCCTCGTGCCATTCGTTCCATGTTTCCACATGGACCATCCACGGTCGGCGGCTCGGTGATAAAGCCAAAAGCTTCTCCCAGTTGTCAACGTATGCCGCGCCGCCGCGTCTGTCGACGATGAGCGGGGCCCGACCAGGCACGGCGCTGTGGTCATAACCGGGTCCGAGCGCTGCAACGTGCTCGTCTATCTGCAAAGCAATCGCACCGCCCCACTGATAGATCGCGTCTGCGTCGCCCTGCCAGTCGCGGTGCTTGACAACGAACGGCTCGACGCCGAAATCAGCGGCAAACCTCTTGCGGACGTACGGCATCTGTGCGGGGTCCTGGGCCTTGGCGAACTCGGCGGCATAGAGGAAGACGATCGGTCGGCCGTCGACGCGTGCCCATTTTGACGGCGGGATCATGCTGAAGAAGTCTCGCATGGCGGTATAAAACCAGTCCTTTCCGGACTCGGTCGACAGGTCGATGTGCTGGTTTGGACCTCCTGGAGGTGCATTGCTGTAGCGGAGGATGCTTGTGTCGTAGAACAGCCCGATGAGAGGAGGCATCCTGCCTTCCTTGAGCAGTGAATCGTGCGCCTCGACCAGGGGCGGCAGGCCGCGAAACGACCAGCCGTCATATCGACCGGGGACGCCCCAATAGACCGGCATGAAGAAGTCGAGGCGGGCATCGATCATATCAAGGAGTTGCCGGCGATGCCAGCTTGTCCGTTTGAAGCTCAGGTCCTTCATGTCGGCGGGGTGCGTCGTCAGGGCATCGCTTCCGTCATGATTGACGATGTGTGCGCTGGTGTCCACGTCATACCAGTAGAAGTATGTCGTGCCCGCGACAGGCTTGCCAAACTTGAACGTTGGCATGTTCCGGTGGCTGTTCGGCGACAACGGGAAATGCTCTCCGGGCGGTCTGGCAAAGGAACTGCTTTGCCCGGCAAGGGCGATTGGGGCCAGAACTGCAAATAACAGGAGCATTACGAATGTTTCGATGATTCTGCCTTTGTCTGCCATGAAAAACCTCCATCTTCAGCGACATTGATTGTAACCATTTAGGCGTTCCACGTCAAACGGACGGCGTGCGGCCGGCAGACTTGATTTTTCGGGCGATGGGGGTTATTCTGTCGGACATGGATTGACGTTTGTTAAGATCGGGAGAGGGTTTCGTGGTAAGATTAATACTACTGGTTCTTTGTCTTTGCTGCCTAAGCACCGTTAGAGCAGCCGATGATATTCTGATTGCGGATTTCGAGCAGGATACTTACGGCGATTGGACGGTAACCGGCGAGGCATTCGGGTCCGGGCCGGCGAGGGGCAGACTGCCGGGTCAGATGGACAATGTAAGCGGTTATGAAGGTGGGGGACTGGTCAATTCGTTCTATGGGGGCGACGATTCCATGGGGACACTCACCTCGCCTGAATTCGTCATCCAGCGGCGTTACATCAACTTCCTGATCGGCGGCGGCATGCATCCCGGCAAGGCGTGCATCAATCTGCTTGTCGACGGCGCCGCAGTACGGACGGCGACCGGACCTAACGACCGCCCCGGCGGAACCGAGGCGCTGCACTGGCATACATGGGACGTCGTGGACCTGACGGGCAGGACGGCTCGCATAGAGATTGTGGACCGGCAGAAAGGCGGCTGGGGGCATATCAATATCGATCATATCTATCAGAGCGATGCCAAGGCGGCCGGGGAGAAGAGCCGCAAGATCGTGCTGGACAAGCGGTATTTGAACCTTCCCGTTAAGACAGGAGCGCCCAAGCGGCGGATGAGCCTTATCATTGAGGACCGGACCATTCGCGAGTTCGAGATAGAACTGGCCGACGGTGAGCCGGACTTCTGGTGCTTCATGGACGTTGAAGCCTTTAAGGGCAAGCAGGCCCAGATCCATGTCAACGCACTCGGGCGCAACTCGCAGGGACTTGCCAGTATCGTCTGCGATGAAAAGATCATAGGCGCCGAAAACCTTTACCGCGAAAAGAATCGCCAGCAGTTTCATTTTTCTTCGCGACGAGGCTGGCTCAATGACTCCAACGGCCTGGTTTACTACAAAGGCGAATACCACCTTTACTATCAACACAACCCTTATGGATGGGCATGGGGGAACATGCATTGGGGGCACGCGGTTAGCACGGACATGGTGCACTGGAAAGAACTTCCGATTGCGATCTATCCGCAGGCGTTCGGCGACTGGGCTTTTTCGGGCAGTGCTGTTGTAGACAAGGACAATACCGCCGGATTCAAGTCCGGGCAGGAAGATGTGATTGTGGCCGCCTATACGAGCACCGGTCGGGGCGAGTGCATCGTGTACAGCAATGACCGCGGGCGAACCTTTGTCGAGTATGACGGAAATCCAATCGTGAAACACCGGGGTCGCGACCCGAAGGTGATCTGGTACGAGCCTGGCGGGCACTGGGTGATGGCGGTGTACCATGAGACCGACGGCAAGCAGACAATCGCCTTTTACACTTCGCCGGACCTCAAGAACTGGCAATATCAAAGTATGATCGACGGCTTTTATGAGTGTCCGGAAATCTTTGAATTACCGGTCGACGGCAACAGAAGCAATACACGCTGGGTGCTTTATGCCGCCGACGGTGCGTACATGACCGGTTCATTTGACGGCAAGGTGTTTGCGCCGGATGCCGGCAAGATACGGTTCGATTACGGCAATTGCTTCTATGCCTCACAGACCTTCAGCGATATTCCTCAGTCGGACGGGCGGCGGATACAGATCGCCTGGGGGCGCATCGCCACGCCGGGCATGCCGTTTAACCAGTGCATGCTGTTTCCGGTAGAACTGACCCTGCGGAACACCGATGACGGCATCCGCATGTTCGCCGCGCCAGTAACGGAAATCGCGGCTCTGCACAAGGTTAAGTACGTCTGGGAGAAGCGCCGGATAGAACCCGGGGAGAATGTTCTCAAAGATCTTCGCGGCGAGCTTTGGCACATAGTGGTGGAACTACAGCCCAATGACGCCAGCCAGGTGGGCATTAATGTTCGGGGTACATCGGTGGTCTTCGACGCCGTGGAGAATACGCTTTCGTGTCTTGGCAAGAAGGCGCCGCTGGCGCCCGTTAACGGCGGGATCAGGCTGGAACTGCTTGTGGATCGCAATAGTGTGGAAATCTTCGCCAATGGCGGCCGAGTCTACATGCCGATTGGACGAGTTTTCCCTGAAGAGAACAAGACGCTTGAATTGTTCGCCAGGGGCGCAGACTCACTGGTAAGTTCGCTCGTGGTCTACGAACTCAACTCCGCCTGGAAATAAAAGCCGGTTCAGGCGCCCAGCAGCATCTCGGGTTGATTATGGTCGCCAAGCACGAGATTATTCGGCACTTGGACCTGAAATCAGACTTATACAATTCAGGGACCCAAGGCCTTGAACAGTTAATTATCATTTGGTAAAATGCAGGAATTAGGCAATTCAGCGTCCTAATTCTGTGGCATCGGGCATCACGGAGAAAGTACATTGTATGTGTGAATGACGCGCCGACGCGCGCAGCGAGGTCTTTGAGGCGACAGTGCCGCCGGACGAGATCAGAATAGAATTTACGTTATATTATAGGTTTAAGGAATCAAGCTCATGTCGAACATCACACGTCGTCAGTTCGTCAAGTGCAGTGCGGCCGTTGGCGCCGCGTGCACAATCGGATTCCCGAAGCTCATTCGGGCCCAGGGACTCAATGAGAAACTCCAGGTGGGGTTTATTGCTGCGGGCGGTCAGGCAGGCAGCCATACAGGACAAGCGCACAGAGCGGGTCTTCAGTGCATCGCCTTTGCCGAAGTGGACAAGGGCCGCTGGGGCGGCGTCCTTGGTAAGGAAGGCTGGGGAGAAGCCAAGGGTTATCAGGATTGGCGGAAGGTGTTCGAAAACCACGGCAAGGAACTCGACGTTGTCTTTGTGGCGACTCCGGACCATACACACTTCGCCCCATCGATGACCGCCGTTTCCATGGGCATCCACTGCTATACCGAAAAGCCCCTGACCTGGTCGGTGCGCGAAGCACAGTTGCTCACCGCAGCCTATGCCAAGAACCCCAAGGTCGTCACGCAGATGGGCAACCAGGGTCACGGCGGCAACGGCTGGCGGCTGGCTTATGAATACATCAAGGGCGGCGCGGTTGGCGATGTTACAGAGTTTCACACATGGACCAATCGCCCGATCTGGCCGCAGGGCGGCGACCGTCCTGAAGGCTCGGATCCGATACCCGCGAATCTGGACTGGGATGCATGGATTGGTCCGGCCCCGATGCGCCCCTTCAAGAACGGAGCATACCATGCGTTCAACTGGCGCGGCGTAGTCGATTTCGGCTCAGGCGCACTGGGCGACATGGCATGTCATACCACGGACGGCATCTACGCGATAATGAATCCGGGATACGCCGCAACCGCCGAGCCGATCGTCATGACCGCACCAGTTAAGGATCAGTGGCCGGCCGGCATGGTCGTCAAGTGCACTTACCGTGCAGTTGGCTCACAGCCCGGATTCACTACCTATTGGTACGAGGGGCACAAGGACGGCAAACCATGTATGCCCGAAGTCCCGGAGGAACTGAAGTCCGAAGGACGCGAACTGCCGAGAACCGGGAATCTGGTAGTTGGCACCAAGGGCAAAATGCTGGTTAACGGCGATTACTGGGATACACCCATGCTGATCCCCGAAGCCAAGCGCAAGGAATTCGGCCGTCCCCCAACGCTGCTTGAACGTTCCCCAGGACATCACCAGGAATTCTTCATGGCTTGCAGAGGCGAGAAGCCGCGAGAATTCAGTCAGTCGAATTTCAGTTACTCCGGTCCGATGACGGCCAACATTCAGCTCGGCAATCTCTGTGCTCGTGCAGGAAAGAAGCTTGAACTGGATCCGTCCGGTAAGATCGTCAGTGACCCCAAGATCAATGATCTCGCATGGCGCGAGCCGCGCAAGGGCTGGGGACCGCTGGAGATGAAAATCTAACAGCTTTAGAAAGAACTGGTTGGTCATATAAACGGCGATGTTGGCGCTTTTACAAGTAGGGCGCCAACATCGCTCGTTTTTTGAATACACAAGCAAGTCGAAAAACGTTTCTTATCGCCTGCGGCGGCGTTCCTGAAGCAGTTGCAGATTCTGTTCGATCGTCAGCTTACACTTGGGTCCTGCGCCTGGCAGGGCTTTTTCGAACTGTGCTGCTGCGCCCCGGCGTATCGCCATGAGGGCCTGGGCGGCCGGTTCGCAGAGGTTTTCGTTGCAGAGAAATTTGCCCAAAGCCTCGACCTGAGCCGAGGTGCCGACCACCTGCAGTTCCTGGATCAGGTAAGCCTTGACGCTGTCCGGAAGATCACCCTCGATGCATTTGGCAAGATTCTCCGCCACCATTTGCCGTTGCTCGTCCCGGTCTTTGCCGACGGCAATTGCGACACAATGAAGTGCATAACGCGCCTTGTGATCGCCGCCTTCGGCGGGCGGCTTGAGCAGGCCGGCAACCGCCCGGATGCTTGCACCACCGCCGGCGATAATGCCCTCGGCTACCTCGTCGACCACCTGCTTGTCAATGCTTGACATGAAGCCCCGATCATCGGGATCGGGCAGTCTGTTGATCAGTTCGGTAAGTTTTTCATTCATCGTCGTTATCCTTTCCGCGGCCGCGGCCGCCGGATGCCTGTTATAAATGCCAAGGCGCCCGCATGGGCTGATTGACCAGACGGTTTGCCTGGTCGTCGCCGATGATGCGCTCCCGCACCGGATCGTACTGTATCTTCCGGCCGACACGAATTGCAATATTTGCAAGATGCATCAGGCAGACGCATCGATGGGACACATCGGCATTGCCTCCGGCACGTTTGCGAGTACGGATAGCCTCCGGAAAACGAATCAGCGGCTCGGGCTCAGGCAGTGACTGGAGCTTCTCGCGACTCTCGGAGTCAAAGTCCTCAATGCGGATATCGCGCGGCTGCTTGCGATCATAAGGCGCACCCCATTCACCGCTGTCGAAGACCAACGTCAAGCCGTCGGCGTATTTCATCTCGACCCACCCCCACATACCGCATGCCTCCGGATGGGCAGTCGGCGCATGAGGCTCTATTTCAACCGGGCTGGTGTCGTCCTTGGCATAGGCGTACTGGAAGCCGTCGAAATAATGCTGACCCATGTCGGTCAGACCGCCGCCCTCGTAATCCCAGTAGCCGCGGTGGGAGCCGCCGAAGCGGTGCGGGTGATAAGGCCTCAGTGGTGAAGGTCCGCAATACATGTCCCAGTCAAGACTCTTCGGCGGCGTCTGCGGTTTCGGATTGACCATGCCGCTCCACTCCCGGACCTTGAAACCGCCCCGCTGAATGTGAACGACCGGGTTGTCTTTCAGCAACCCGCTTGCCATGATCTTGCGTTTCCGCCGGTCTGCACTGAATCGCCCGTACGTGCCGATCTGAAAGATTTGCCCTGTCCGCCGTTCGGCTTCGGCGACGGCACGTCCCTCGGCGATAAACCGCGTCATCGGTTTCTCGCACAGGACGTCTTTGCCCGCCTCCATTGCGGCGATCGACATGATCGCATGCCAGTGCGGCGGAGTGGCGATAGCGACAACGTCGATGTCTTTGCGTTCGAGGACGCGCCGAAAGTCAGTGTAAACCGTCTTGTTGTCGGCATGCTCAAGGAACTTGACGTCGCAGATGGCAAGTTTCTTTACATCCGGACCCAAGCCCTCGAAAGTGCCGTTGCCCCGCCCTCCGCAACCTATCAGCGCCCCGCCGAAGGTCTCGCTTGGCGACACCTGCCCCTGTCCGAGGACATGCCTTGGAACAATCGTGAAACCCGCAACCGCACCCGCCGAGGCCTGGACGAACCGCCGGCGAGAAATGCCCTTGCGATCCTGCATGATGGTCCTCCTTTCTTTCCCCTCACATCTTTTCTAAGGGCAGCTACGTCGACATGCCCTGTCTTGTGTATACTGTAAGATATACTACAAGCCCAAAGAACTGTCAAGAGCGCGCTGAACACACCATGCGGACCAGAGATTCTCGCAAGCCGAAGCAATCTGGCTGGATTAGGGCGGACCAGCCTATCTCGTTTGCCTCCATTCGTCTTTGTTGTCCAGGACCATCACCGACGGCGAAGAGATCGCTTCCGGAGCAGAAACGGTGATTGTGAAATCCAGAGGGGGCTGGCGCCCTTCCTGATAATCGGTTGTCCATGTGAAGTTTGTATAATCGAAATACTTCCCGGAGAAATCGTCGGTAGATGCCCCCAGTTCTGATAGTGACGGCTGACCATCGCCATAGCTTCCGCCGGCGCCCTCACTTTGGGAATACTCCCGCAGCGATTTGGCAAGTTTTTCGGCCATCGCCCGACCTTCGGCCCATTTGGCGGCATCCACGCGCCCCCTCATGATTGGAACGGCAATCGCCGCCAGTATACCTATGATCAAAACGACAACCAGAATTTCGACAATCGTAAACGCCTTTTGCTTCGACATAGCTTCGACCCCCGTTACAAAATGCCATTCACATGTTCTCGGAGCACATTGCATGGTGTATCGTCTGTTTCATTGCCCGGAATAAGAGGGTTTCGGCTTGGCGGACCTGATGACCTCTTGTGGGACACTGCTATCCTGACCGCTGGCCTGCACCGCCGATATCCCACCGCAGAGTCCAGCCCGAAGAGCAAGCGGAAATAGATTTGCCTGAACCGTGCACCTGGCTATAATGTAATAAATGTGGTCAATATTCTGTTCAGGAGATAAGATATGTGTGAAAACTGTGGATGCCATGACGAGAAGAGCTTCAATGAGCAGGTCACAGAGGTTATAGAGGCGATCCGGCCCATGCTTCAGAACGACGGGGGCGATATTGAACTGGTTGGGATTGATGACGACAAGACAGTTCGAGTGAGACTTCAGGGTGCCTGCCGCGGCTGCCCCCGGGCAGCCAATACCCGAAATATGGGTGTCGAACGCCTCTTGAAGCAAAAGGTTGCCGACGTCAAGGAAGTTGTTGCAGTTCAGTAAAGCAGCTACTTCTTTTCTCGCCGATAGCGCCGGTAGTCGATTTCAAGTTCTCTCACCTTATAACGGATAATCCGCGGTGTCGTGCCGAGGTCTCGCGCAGTGGCCGCAAGATTCCCGTTGCAGCGCTTCAGACCGTCGACGATCAGGTCGCGTGTAAACAGGTTCACACGCTCTTCCAAAGAACCGGTACCCACCGTGTCAGACGCATCAGACGTTTGCAGTGTAGGCGGCAGATGGTGACCGTGGATAACGTTGTCGGTCGTTATGAGCACCGCCCTCTCGATACAGTTCTCCAGTTCGCGCACATTTCCCGGCCAGTGGTATGCTACCATCATATTAATCGCAGGCGTACTGATGCGTCGCACATCCTTGCTCATCTTGCGCGCGTATTGCTCCACAAAATGATCGGCAAGCAGCAGGATGTCATCTTTACGTTCCCGAAGCGGCGGCAGAAAAATGGGAAATACGTTAATACGATAGTACAGATCCTGACGAAAACGGCTCTCCTGGACAGCCTTTGCGGTCCAACGCCAGGATCGTAGTGGCAACCAACCGTGATCTCGAAAAG
>JAWLHD010000140.1:0-8971 GCA_041690555.1 Anaerohalosphaeraceae bacterium | reverse complement strand
CAGATGAGGTCGTAGAGCTTGAACTGATCGTCGGAGAGGAACTGGCGGATTTCGTCGGGGGTGAGGTCGCAATCGGTGGGTCTTATTGCTTCATGTGCCTGCTGTGCACCCTTTTTTGAGGCGTAGAAGACGGGTTTTGGGGGGAGATAGTCGGCGCCCATCTGGCGGGCGATATAATCGCGTGCGCTTGTGACGGCCTCCTGGGAGAGGTGGGTGCTGTCGGTTCTCATGTAGGTGATGAGACCCAGGGCGCCCATAGAGCCCATGTCGATTCCTTCGTAGAGGTCCTGGGCGATTCGCATTGTTCTCTGGGCGGCGAATCCGAGGCGGTTTGCGGCGGCCTGCTGCAGTGTGGAGGTGATGAATGGCGGCGAGGGTCGTGAAGAGACCCGCTTGACGTTAATTGAAGCGACCTGGAATCGGTTTTCCTTCATGGCGGCGAAGATTTCGGCGGCGTTTTTTTCGTCAGGGGCGTGGAACTTTTTTCCGTCGACGGTGTACATTTCGGCCTTGAAGGCGTTGCGGCGTTTTAGCCATTCGTTTTGCTCGACGAGGGTCCTGCCTTTTTTGGGGTCTCTTGCGGAGTCGAGGAACTGCCGCCATTGTTCGGAATAGTCGCTGTCGAGATCGGTGGTGAAGACGGCGGGTATGAGCCAGTACTCTGTGGGCTCGAATGCCCGGATTTCTCTTTCCTTGTCGACGATCATTCTGACGGCGACGGACTGGACACGGCCGGCACTTAGACCTTTTGCGACCTTTTTCCAGAGGAGTGGGCTGATCTGATAACCGACGATTCGGTCGAGGATTCTTCTTGCCTGCTGCGCCATGACCCTGTCCATGTTGAGTTTGGCGGGGCTGGCGAAGGCCTGCTGTATGGCGTTTTTGGTGATGGCGTTGAAGACGACGCGGAAGATTTTCTCCTGGGGCAGGCCGAGGACTTCGGCGAGGTGCCATGCAATGGCTTCACCTTCTCGATCAAGGTCGGTTGCGAGATAGAGGTACTCGCAGGATTTTGCACTGGCCTTTAGTGTGTTTACGGTTTTCTTGCGTCCGGGGGTGATATCATAGGTGGGGGCGAAGTCGTTTTCTATGTCGACGTTGAGGCCCTTGGAGGGGAGGTCGCGCACGTGCCCCATCGAGGCCTTTACTTCGAAATCGTTTCCGAGGTACTTGTTGATTGTTTTTGCCTTCGCGGGCGACTCCACGATGACAAGCGATTTATGTCCGGTTTTTGCCATTGATACGCACCAAAAAAACTTCGACGATTATGCCTGTACGATTAAGGGGCCCAGGGCTTCCCCTCGCCGGCTGAGAGGCAAATAGATAACAGGTCGCTTGTCGGCGTGTCAAGGAAAAAGGTTTTCGGGCCGCTTGGACGTCGGCAAAATGGGGGGCTTGCGTGAGAAAATCGCGGGGCGCGACCGAATACGGCTGTTGTTCGTATTACTTATATAGACGACACGGGTGAAAGGAGAGCTATCATGTATGAGACATCACACAAGAGTCGAACGAGCCATATTCACATGCCCGGCTCGCACAAGATCCAGGAGGTGCTTCGTGATGAGCGATTCTGGGCGATATTCGCCATAGTGGTGATTTTGGCACTGCTGATTACGCTGGCGATAATCGCCGGTCGCGGCACCGGCGCAGGTCCGGATTATACGCCGATGTACCCGTACTACCCGTAGGTTTGAGCCGGCTTATGACGATGTACGGAGCAAGTTCTGGATGATCGGGCGCATTTGGCGCAGGGCTGTTGCGCGATGTGAAAGAGCGTTTTTTTCATCGGGGGAGAGTTGCGCGACTGTGCGGTTGTCGGAGAGGAGGAATATCGGGTCGTAGCCGAAGCCGTGGTCGCCGTGCTCCTGCCGGGCGATGCGACCTTCGAGTGTGCCGGCGGTTTCGGCGAGAACCTCGGAGGGGGAGGCGAGGCAGATGTTGCAGACGAACCTTGCGGTTCGCCGGTGGTCCGGTACGTCTTGCATGAGTTGGAGGACTTTTGCCATGTTGCGGTGATCGAGGAGCTGCCGCCGGGCTGGGTCGGGCGCCGGACCGGAGAAGCGTGCGCTGTGGATACCGGGGGCACCGTCGAGGGCGTCGACAACAAGGCCCGAATCGTCGGCCAGTGTCCAGCAACCGGTGGCTTCGGCATATCCGAGGGCTTTTTTGCGTGCGTTTTCGGCGAAGGTTCGGCCGTCCTCGGGCACATCGGGGACATCAGGAAAATCCGCGAGGGTGAGCCACTGGACGTCGACATCGAATGTGCCGAGCATGGCGGCGAGCTCAGCGGCCTTTCCTTTGTTGGTCGTTGCGATGAGTATCTTCCTGGGCATAGAGGTTATCGTGTCCGGAGGGGGTCTAACTGAGGAGCTTTTTGAGGAGTGCGCGCTGGAAGTGGAGTCGGTTTTCGGCCTGATCGAAGATGAGGGAGTTGGGTGATTCGGCGACTTCGTCGGTGATTTCGAGTCCTCGGTATGCGGGCAGGCAGTGCATGATCTTTGCGTTTTTGGGGGCGGCGGCGAGCAGTTGGTTATTTACCTGGAAGTCCTTGAAGTCGTTGACTCGTTTTTCTTTTTCGTCTTCCTGGCCCATGCTGATCCATGTGTCGGTGTATATTACGGCGGCGTCTTTTACGGCGTCGGCGCAGTTGGCGGTGCGGACGGCTGTGGCGGGGGCGATGTCATTGGCCTCGTCGATGGTGGCGTCGTCGAGCTGGTAGCCGGGCGGGGCGGCGCATACGTATTTCATTCCGAGTTTTGCGCAGGCGAAGGCGAGGGATCTTGCCACGTTGTTTCCGTCGCCGATGAATGCGAGTTTGAGTCCTTCGAGGGGTCCGCAGTGCTCCTGGATGGTGAGCATGTCTGCCATTGCCTGGCAGGGGTGGGACCAGTCGCTGAGTGCGTTGATGACGGGGACGGTTGCGAATCGGGCCAGCTCGACGATGGTTTCGTGGGCGAAGGTGCGTGCCATGATTCCGTGGACGTAGCGGCTGAAGACGCGGGCCATGTCCTTTGCGGGTTCGCGTTTGCCGATTATGCCGATGTCTTCGGGCTTGAGGTATATGGCGTCGCCGCCGAGGTCGACCATCGCCACGTGGAAGCTGACGCGTGTTCTGAGGCTGGTCTTCTCGAAGAGCATCGCGAGAGTTTTGCCGGCGAGGCAGAGATCTCTTCGGTTGTCTTTGTACATTTTCTTGAGCTGCGCGCTGAGTGTGAGCAATTCCTGCAACTCGGCGGTAGAGAACTGATTTATGGATAGGAAATGCTGCATGGTAATTATCCTTGCTTTGCGAGGGCGGCGTCGAGGATTCCGACGGCTTCGTCGATTTGCTGAGTTGTAACGGTCATGGACGGCATGAACCGCAGGACGCTGGCCTGTGTGCAGTTTCTTCGGAGGGCGTTTTCGAGACCGTTGTCGACGATGTCGGCTCCTGGTGCGTTAAGTTGGATTCCGATCATGAGTCCTTTGCCGCGTATTGTCTGGATGAGGGGGTACTTTTCCTTGAGGGCTGTAATCCTGCTGACGGCGTATTGGCCCATTTCGGCGGCGTTTGCGAGGAGGCCGTCTTCTTCGATGGCCTCGATGACGGCGATTGCGGCAGAGCAGGCGAGGGGATTGCCGCCGAAGGTTGATGCGTGCGTTCCGGGTACGAGGCAGGCGGCCATGCGTTCGGTGGTCATCATGGCGCCGATGGCGACGCCGCCGCCGAGGGCTTTGGCCATTGTGATTACGTCGGGCTGGACGTCGTAGTGCTGGTAGCCGAACCACTTGCCGGTTCGTCCGAGCCCGGTCTGGACCTCGTCGAGGATCATGACGGCGCCGTTGGCGTCGCAGAGCTGGCGGATGGTCTGCATGTATTCTTCGGTGGCAACGTTGATGCCGCCTTCGCCCTGGATAGGCTCGATCATTACGCCGGCGACTTCGTCGGTGAAAGCGGCCTGGAGTGCGTCGACGTCGTTGAACGGCACGTATTCGAAGCCGGGCAGCATTGGCAGGAAGCCCTCGTGATACTTTGGCTGTGCGGTGGCTGTTACGGTTGCGAAGGTTCGGCCGTGGAAGCTTCCTTCGGCGGTGATGAACTTGTATTTTTCGCGCGGGGTGAACTTGCGGGCGAGCTTCAGGGCGGCCTCGTTGGCCTCGGCGCCGCTGTTGCAGAAGAAGCACTTTCCGCCGAATGCCCGCTGTGAGAGCATTTTGGCCAACTGTCCCTGCTGCGGGATGTAGAAGGTGTTGTCGATGTGCAGGAGCTCGCCGGCCTGGCGGCGGATGGCCTCGACGACTTTGGGGTGGCAGTGGCCGATGCCGCTGACTGCCCAGCCTGGGAACATGTCGAGTATCTTGTTTCCGTCGGCGTCCCAGAGATAGTTGCCCTGGCCTTTTACGATGGCGCGTGGCAGGCGTTTGTAGTTGGCGACGACGTACTTGTCGAACATTTGAATTATTTGCGCGGTGTCCATGCAATTATCTTCCAAAACAATCTCAAATTGCCGCTAATGAAACTCCTGCCGGAGTAATCCGTGCAGGGGCAGACGATGCAAAACGCAGTAACATAGTGATGTCCGTACTCGGTGTCAAACAAAAACCCCTGCGGCCAGCCGTCCGATGGGGCGTACGGCGGCATGGTTTGAGTCTGTTAATTGGCGACCAGCGGTCAGGGCTTGTTTGCGGTCATTTGTTTGTTTGCTATGTGCTCATCAGAGCCGGTCGGTTTATAGGTGAACATATCCCAATAGGCACGGTCGGCTTTGTAGGGGTCGACCTTGTCGGGGGTTGTTCCTTGGGGGAGGATGCCGAAACGGACCATTTCGCGGACGTACTGGCGGTTGACCTGGAAGTTTGGTGCGCCGTAGCGTCGAGCCTTGAGCCATTCGGCCTGCCATCTTCGGGCGGCGGCGGCCATTGCCTGATAGTCAGGATCGTCGGTGGACTTGAAGACGTTTGGGCAGGCGCCCCATCCGCCGGCGGCCTTGTCGAGGGGGGCCATGAGGACGGCGGACTTCTCGGGTCGGGTGGCGTTTACGAGTACGTTCCAACTGTAATAGCGCATGGGGTCGTCTTTGAGCACCATTCGTTCATAAGACCCGGTTGGGCGGTTGAAGTGTTTGCGGCGGGCGTTATTGTCGTAGCCCTCGCCGAGTTTGTTTTGCGGTCCTGTGCCGTTGGGGTTGTGGCAACTGTAACATCGTTTGCCGAGGACGCCTGCGCCGCCGGCGAATGCGGAGAGCTTTGCATCCTGCTGGGCGGCGTTGCGGAGGCCTCCTATGGTTCCGCAGAATGGCGCGGCTGCTTCGGTCCATGCCCAGACCTTAAGCCAGTCGGCACGGTCGGCCTTAACGTCATAGTGGCCGCCTTCGAGTTTGCGGAGAATGGGCGATGCGCTGGAGCCCAGTGAGCGTGCGGGCTGGTTGCCGTGGCCGTTGCGTCCGTCGGCGACCTGCTCGTGCATGAGCAGAGACCAGTAGCTCATAGAAAAGGTCGGTCCCATGTCGCCTTCGAGCGCGAGGCGGCCTTGGCGCTGGTCGACATTGTGGCAGGCAACGCAATACTTGTCGAGTACGGGCTGTACGTCGCGCACGAAGTCGGGGACGTCGGGGGCGCCGGCTACGGGCGTGATTCTGGATGGGTGGCGCTGCATGGCCATTACGCGGCTTGTGTCGCCGAAGTTGGCTCGAGAGCTGTGGCGGTTTTCATGGCAGCCCAGACACGTAACGGTTTCGCCGGCCATTACGGAGGTGAAGCTCTGCATCCGCTTTACGGAGAGGTCGTTTTCATCGAGCGCGACGTAGAACACGGGGCGGTTGGCGGGCAGCTCGAAATTGGCGGATCCGTCGGGCTCCACGGGCACGGTTCCGAGTATGCGTTCGAGATTGAAGGTGCCCAGCCAGCTCATTGTGTCGGGGCCTCCGGAGAAGTTGACGGCTTTGGGCAGTGTTTCGAGAATGAGCAGCTTCTTGATTTCGCCGCGGCGGACGCCTTGCATGTTCTGCGAATTGTATACATCGATCAGGATGTGGGCGCCCGTGTGCTTGCGCGGGTCGACACGGGGGGCCAGGACCATCTCTCGCGGTCGCGGCAGAACGGGCTGGGGGTCCTGCGTGAGCCATTTGCGGTCATTGTTTTTGATTTCGTATATGATTCGGTAGCCGTATTTGTCGCCTCGCTTGTCGATGGCGAGGAGTCTGGATTTGTACCTGTCTGCGGCGAGGATGGTGTTTGCGCTGAGCGGCCAGGGGTCGGCGAGTGTCAGCCTTCCGCCGCTGATGTAGTCGACGTATTGGACACCGCGGGGGTCGTCAGGACCGAAGCGGCTTGTGAAGAAGGCGAGGTGGCCGTAGTGATCGTTCTGGCCGTGCCCGGGCGAGAAGACGCCGAGGACGCGGTCGTCGCCGGGGACGGGACGGCAGCTCAAAAAGACGCCCCAGGGTCTTTCGTTGCCGTAGTAAACGATCTGGTTGGAGCCGTCGGGGTTCATTGTCCAGAGGTGGTGGAACTCGACCTGTGAGCGGTCGACGTATTCCCATCGCATGTAGAGGATCTGGCCGTTGGGGAGGACAGCGGGTGTGTTGTCGTGTTCGATGTTGCAGGACAGGGGGGTGATGTTTCGGCCGTTTGCGTCGCAGCGGTGAATTGTGCCGACCTGGGTCATCCAGCAGCCGACCCATCTGCGGGCGCGGGTTGAGACAAAGACGATGTCGCCGTCGGGGAGGTACTGGGGTTCGTAATCGTCGAAGGGTCCGGACGTGATCTGTCGGAGATTGGCGCCGTCTATGTCGATTTCGTGGAGGTGGTAGTATTGCGAGCCGTCTTTTCGGTAGGCGAAGAGGATTTTGCGTGCGTCATAATGGAGTCGGGGGTCGCGAATGCAGCCGTTGTCGGTCTGCAGGATGATGGAGATTTGTCCTGTTTTGAGGTTGAGTCTGCACAGTTGTGCGCCGGCAGCGTAGGCGGGATTGTTTTCGTCGTCGCAGAAGTAGCCAATGTTGGCGTACCAGTGCGGATCTTCGTAGCCGCCCCGCTGGAGGAAGACGATCTCTTCGCAGTCGGCGAGTTCGGGGGGGAGGTTCTTGAGTGCGTCCTGCATTACACCGCTGTTGACTGTTTCCAGCGTCGGCAGAGCCGCCGCCGCAATCGCCGCCTGTGCCATCAGCAGGAGAGCTGGAATTCTGTACCGCATCGTTTTTACCTCCAAACGGGAACGTCCATTTCCGATTACGCTGCTATAGTATCGGATGCCGTCCGGAGAATCAAGTTTTCAGGCCCGCCGCGCTCACGGCAGGTTTTCCGCAGGTCCGAAAAATCTCTGAAAAAGGGCGCATCCGTAGCGCATCGGTAACAAGGGGCTGCTACAAAAAGTCTTGTGGGAACGAGAAACATCATGTTAACCTGTTGTGAAAGGAGCTGAAATGGGAAAGTTGGGAAGAATGCTGATGATGTTGGCGCCAGCCCTGGCGGCGGTGGCTCAGGCGGGCGCGCCCAAAGTGGTCCAGACAGTGCCTGCGAACGGCGATCAGGCCGTGCGGCCTGGCTTGCAGCCGATCAGGATCGTGTTCGACCAGGACATGAGCGCCGGCGGGCACGCGCTGTGCACGGTTGAGGATGCCCCATTTCCGGATATCGCCGGTGAGGCGCGGTGGGCCGACAAGCGGACCTTTGTGGCGACCGTGAGACTTAAACCCGGCACGGAATACGGCATGAACATCAACTCGCCCAACTATATGAGTTTTAAGAATCCGGCGGGCGAGGCTGCGGAGGTTTACACGCTCAAGTTCAAGACGGCCGCCTCCGCGGCGCCTGTCTCGACTGCGGGCAAGTCGCCTGGCTCGCTGCTGCAACAGGGACGCTATGCCGAGGAGACCGAGGGGGACCTGGACAAGGCGATCGATCTCTACGAACAGGCGCTGGAGCGGGCCGACCGCATCGAGCGGATCGCCGCGGAGGCGACTTTTCAGCTTGGCATGTGCTATCTGAAAAAGGGCGACAAGGACGCCGCCCGGCGCTACTTCGAGAGGGTGCAGAAAGATTTTGCCACACAGACCGCATCCGTCGATAAGGCGCAAAAGCAGCTCAAGGAGATCGGACCGCAGAAGGTCGATTCGGTTTTCGAGCAGATTTCCTATCAGGTACTGACATTCGTTGCCGAGAAGTACGGTCAGTTAGCGGCGGAAGCCGGCGCAAAGAGTATCTTTTGCAACGCCCATCTGTATGCCGTCGACAAAGAGTTCGCCTGCTACAGCGGCGGACTGGGTTACCATTACAACTGGACAGGCCACTCATTAACGGGCAAGGTACGGCTTAGCGGGACCAGTTTCCCGGACCAGACGCTTTATGACACCACGGGGCAGAAGCTGGATATCGAGATCGTGCCGGACAAGGATCGGAAGAACTTCTATCACATCTTCTGGACACCAAAGGAGCCGCTCAAGCCACAGGAGGCGATATATTATGGCTGGAGCAGGAACAAGAGGGCGGCTCTGGCTCGCCTGCCCGGCGGCGATGGCGCGATGCTGACTATGCAGAATCACTACGGCCCCAAGGTGCTGGAGACGTTCTTCCTCGTGCTGCCGGCCGGGGTCGAAATCGCCGGCGATGCGAAACCGACGGACACTCGCGACTTCGGCGACTACAAGGTGTCCTGGTGGACCAGGGAAGTACCGGATGACACGAATCACCTGGTGAATGTGATTGTGCGGACCGGGGCCCGCATCACGGACGCAAAAGCGGCGGCCACTACCGTCGGTGAAGTGGTTATGACCATATCGACTTGCGCGGAAGGCGATCCGCGAGTCGAGCAGGCACTGAAGAAACTTGGCAGTTTGGACCAGAACATTGCGCTTTCCGAAGTGGCGAAGTTCCTCGATTCGGAGCAGGCGACCGTGCGGCGCTCGGCGATTTATGTCTGCTGGCGGGGCGGGTTCGACGATATCGCGCCGGCCGAGGACAAGCTCATCAAACTCTGCTCGCACGCGGAGAG
>JAWLHD010000139.1:0-8989 GCA_041690555.1 Anaerohalosphaeraceae bacterium | reverse complement strand
GCTCAATGAAGGTCAGATTGGCGACGGCTTCGGCATCGGCGAGGAGTTTGTCATAGGAGCAATCGCCGGTCGCCCGCTGGCAGATCATGACGAAGCGCTCGGCGGGCATCCTTCGGGCCAGGTGAAGGAATTTTTGGGGGTGCTTGAAACCGGCACTTCGCCCGACCCACAAGATTGAACCGGGGGATCGTTTGGCCTGGGCGGGCAGACGGTGGCCGTTTGGAATGACAACGGCATCGACGTTCAGGAGTTTTTTGAGGTTCTCTCGATCGACCTGATTCTGGGTCAGGACGAGGCGGGCGCGTCTGAGGGCCCTTGCATATGCGCGTCCGACGACCGGATGCCTCTTTATATATGTGCCGTCGCAGTCGTCCTGGTGGGCAGTGCGAAAGACGAAGGCCTTCTTGTGAAACCGGCAGAAGGCCTCAACGAGCGGCACGCCGGGCGAGGCGGTCTTTGTGAGGTATATATCGGCGTCGGCCTTCTTCATCGCGCGCCAAATCGCCAGCGCGCCGGGTATCTGACCTTTCTGGAAATCGAGGCTCTTGATGAGCCGCACGCCGTGCGTGACGACTTCAGGCGGCTGGCGGTAGTCGGCGGTGACGAAGCTCACCGTAAATGAGGCATCGTTTGCAAGTTCCGTTCCGAGGTTGTACAGGTCGACCTCGGCGCCGCCGATAACCTCGGTGCACGCGCGGTCGAAGAGGGGATAGACCTTTGGACATACGAAACAGACGCGAACGGTTTTTTGCGGGCAATCAGCCATTGTCGACTTCGCTCTTTTTTCGGTAGCATGCCTGGCCGATCTGTTGGAAACTGCGGGCTATTTGCCGCCGCAATTCGGCGAGGTCAGGTGAGACATGATACATGTTGGGCTGGTGATCGTCAAAGCGGCCGTAGAGAATGCCGTCCGGCCGGAGTGCGCGGATGATGTTGTCGCAGGCGCGAAGCGGATGTGCCAGGTGTTCCATGACTTCGGAGGCGATGCAGATGTTGTGCTCGGGAAGCTGAGGGTAGAGGTTGGTTTTGGTGACGGGTATTGCGTGGACGGCGGCGCCCGTTTTCCTGAGCCTGAATAGGGCGAACTCGAGCACCAGTGAGTCGACGTCAACAAGGAATATGGCAGCGCGGCTGTTTGCCCTTGCAATTTCGTAGGAGATGTAGGCGGGACCGGAGCCGTAGTCTACGACAACGGGATCGCCCTGAATGCTGTCCATCAGGACGTGGGCGATGCCGGTCGGACCGAGGTGCAGGCCTTTGGTCGCTTTTGGGCGGGCGAACTTTCGCCGCAAGAAATTCCAGGCGTTGCGCCATTCGCCTTTTTTGGCATCCCGGATGAGGTCGCGGAGGTAGCTTCGCCTGGGCTTTGGATAGGTGTATGAAATATACTTGAAGATATTCGGCAGCGCGTGCATGCGGTAGCAGTCGATCATGCCCTCTTCGGTATCCGTGTCGCAGAGCATTCGAAACAAGTGCGCTATGTCGCCTGCGAGGCGGCTGTAGTCGTCGCCGGCGAATTGAAAACGCCGTCGCGTTTGGCGAAACAACTCTTCCGTGCGGGCGATGGGCCTGTTGGTCTTCTGCGACATGAACTCGATGAAGTCGCGTTCCACCTGATTAAGCTCACTTGTCATTTTCCGTTCAGTTCCCGGCAAGTTGTTTTTCAAAACGAAAGCCAAGCCCTTCTATGGGGCTGCAAAACAGGTTATTCCGCACTATCGATCAAGGTCTGGTAAAGCTCGACGTAGCGGCGGCAGATCGACTCCCAGGCAAACATATCCACGCGACGCACGGCCTTTCGAGACAGATCGCGCCGGAGCGGTTCGTTTTCGATGAGTTGCAGTATGGTCCGGCGCATGGCGACAGCGTCGCGGGGTTCGACCAGCAGTCCGGCGTCGCCTACGACTTCAGAGCACCCTCCGGCTGCGCTTGCGACTATGGCAAGTCCTGCGCTCATCGCCTCCAGCAGCACTGTGGGGAAGTTTTCCGACTCGGAGGGAAGGATGAAGATGGAACTGGTTTCGTACAGGTCGGCGAACTTGCTCCCGCCGCGATCCAGCCAGCCGTGAAAGAAGACGGGCGTTTTGGAATCTTTGGCAAGGGCCCTCAGATCTTGCAGGTATGTACCGTCGCCCACAATGTGGACCTGCCAGTCAAGCGAAAGGTCTTTGACCGCGTTGATGACGTATTGAAAGCCTTTCCGGGGCAGCAGTCGACTGCAGAGCAGTATGTTGTTTCTGCGGGGTCGCGAGGCATCGAAGGAGGCGCGCTGGTAGCCGTTGGGTATGACCCTGATTGACAGTTCGGGGCAATGGCTCAGGATCAACTGGCGAAGGTGTTCGCTGGGGCTTACGAGTGCGTCGGCGCCGCGGACGAGTCTTTTCCAGAATGGCAGGAGCAGTTTGTGCTCCAGGCCGAAACGGTCGGGGTTGTAGCCGGGCACATCGCTGCCGTGGCAGGTGACGATATAGGGAATTCCCGTGCACCGGCGGATTGTGCGGGCAAGCGGGCTGGTCGGGATGATAAAATGGGCGTGTATTATATCATATCGATTCTGTCGAGCGAGGGCGACTGACGGTCTTCGGCCGCCCAACAGATAGGTCGCCATTTCATGGGTGCGGCAAATGTCGGGGCGGGCGCGATATGACGGGGTGCGAAAGATGCGGACGCCGTTGACGGTTTCGCAATGCGGCAGGTCGCCGTACCGCATCGTTACCAGGTCGACGGCATGACCCGACTGCACAAGATGCTCGCAAAGCTGAGCAGTGACCGGAGAAGCGCCGCCGCCAACGGGCGGATATTCATAATTCAGCATCAGTATTTTCATGACGAACCGGCGCCGGCTTTCCGGGCAATGACATAGAGATTGGTCTGCATGAACAACGGCAGTGATTCAAAAGGAATCCGCTTGACCAGCCAGACAAGCAGCGGCAAGCGATGAAGCTTCTTAAGAAAGAACGTCGTTACAGGGTTCATTTTAACAAAACGGACAGAGAAGTTGTGTGCCTGCAGACGCCTTCTCAATTGGCGCGGCGTGTGAAGCGAAGGATGATATACCCTCCATTTGAGCGAACGCGAGCGACATGTCTCAAAAAGCGAATTGACAAACTTGTTGGGGGTCTGAAGCAAATAACAGCCGTCTGGTTTCAGTACGCGGGCAACCTCGCGGAGGTGCTTATCCACGCCAAAAAGATGCTCCAGCACATCGAAGCTCAGCACTACGTCGAACTCGGCGTCTTTTCGGTTGAGCTGCTCGGCCGATTCGACATCAAGGTCGATGCCGGGGTACTTGCGATGACCGTACTCTACCGCGGTTTGGGAAATATCGCTGCCAAAGGCCCGGTATCCCTGCCGGGACAGCGAATTGACAATTGTCCCGATTCCGCATCCCACTTCGAGGACGCGATCATTGGTTTTCAGACATTGCGTCTTTTCAAGAAAGCGCAGATTAACCTCAAGATTTCCAAGCTGCTCCTTGCCCGCTTTCAAAGCAGACTGCCAGGATCGATCGTTGAGCTGATGTATATCAACCTCTTGCCGCATACGAAGAATCAGTCTATTCTCTCAAACAACATGTGGGCTCCGAATTGTCCGGCGAACCTGTAGCGAGTCCTAACGAAGTCGCGGAAGGGCTTCATGGCCTCGAAGCGGAGGGCTTCATCCTCGCCGAATTGCCGACGGAGCTGCGCGGCGTGGGCGGCCTCGAAGGCTTGTATCTCGCGCGGGTCGTCGGCAAGCAATCTCGGTTTTGGGTTGCCAAACGTGTTTGGCGGCAGTATCGGCCAGAGTTCAAACGGCGGTCGGTCGAACGGAAAATGCCGCTTGAGACCGTCGATGATGAAACGCGGGGGCTGCTCTTGAAATCGTTCGAGGAGCGCGTCGATCTTGCGGCCAAAAACGGTCGGCGGGGTAATGTGCATATCGCCTTCGTAAGCTCGCGGGACTGGCGCCATCCGCTGCGCCCGCACGTAGATGCCGGGCAGCCAGCCCCAGACATACAGGGTGTCGTCAGGTGTGCTTTTGGCGCGGACATGGTCGGCAACGGCCTGCCACGGGGCGGGATTTCGCCCGCCAACGTTCTGCAGACTCTGTACATATCCGCGGCGGCGTTCGGGTTGTCCCGTCCTGGCGTTCTTGTATTCACTGCCTGTGTCGGGGCTTCTTGCAAAGCCGGCGAAGACAGGGAAAACCAAGATGAGCAGGATGAAAACGGACGCTGCCGCAGCGGCGAAGGCGGGGATTTTGTTGGTGCTGCGCTTCAGCCAGATGCTCCAGCACCATGCGGCATAGGCGACCAGCATAGCGCCGGAGGCGCACAACGGCAGGTAGTATTGCTCGTATGAATGCGGGCTGATCCATACCAGCGCCATATCGATGACCCACCAGAGCGCCAGAAAGCCCGCAACACCGTGCAGGGGTTCTTCTGCCTTCTGCTTTTTTAGCAGACGCCACAGCCATAACGCCGCGGCCAGCAGCAGCGCAGCCAACGCAGGATAAACTACGGCACCTGCGGCGTTGTAGTAACGATTCACCTGGGGCGCCTGTTCGGCGAAGGATCGGACCTGGCGGCTCAGACCGACGTAGCCGCCCTGCTCCTTGAGGCCGGAGACCACTACGAGTCGGTTAAGCTGTGCATTGAGGAAAAGCCAGCCCTGCGTGGGAATGCGAATCAACGGAATCGATCTGAAATAGGAAGGAATATCATGTTTGACGTCGGATCCGCGTGTTGCTGCGATCAAAGTGATCGAAAGCAGCAGGGAAGCGAAGATCGCCCCTGCACCGAATTTCCAGAGCTTGCGGTCGACGGCGCCGAGGGCGGTGATCGCGCGTTTCCACGGAATATGCCCCATCGCGGCAAGTACGCCGAAGGCCAGCGCCGAAAAAAGCAAAACACTCCGCAGCAACACTACGGGGAAGGTCGTCCAGAACGCGGCGATATTCCCTTGCCAGACATAAAGGCTTGCCGGGAACAGCAAGCCGACGGCCGCGCCGACGATCAACAGTCCGAGGGTGCCGAAGACGGTTTTCCAGTCGCGGCGGGCAGTGAGCAATTTGACAATGAGATAGACTCCTATGGCGACGACAACGGCTATGCCGGTGGCTTTGAAGTAATAGGGAATAACGGCCGCTGCGCCGGCGACAATGGCCCACCTTTTCTTGCGGCCGGTCTCGTGCAGCGCGAAGGCGCACGCGGCGACAATCGCAAATGGTATCATGAACTGCTCTTTGACGTTGCCGTACTTGGCGATGACCGGCGCCGAGAGCATAATCGCCGCAAGCGACGTCGAGACGACAGCGGCCAGATTGCCGAAGAGTCGCCGCACCGTGTAAAACAACATCGCAAATCCGCCAACCTGCAAGAGCATCTGGATGAGGTTTGGTCCGAGGTCGCTGAAGCCAAAGAGCGCCACGCCGACGATATTGCACAGCATTGTGCCGGGCTGGGCGGAGGGGATTTCATCGACCCACAGACGCGCACCGTTCAAGACGCGCTGGGCCGAATAGACGTATGCACCGCCGTCGAACGGGTCGGGGGAATTCAACTCCACATATTTTCCAAGTGCGAACGGCACCCCCGCCAGGACAACGGTCGCGGCAATCGCCCACAGGAGCGTATTCGGCCGTGACGGTTCGACGGGGTTTTGCTGCGGAACAACTCGCCGCTTTCTACGACTCATGTATGGACTGCTCCCTGAAATGCATCAGAACGTGTCTTGCCTTTCAAACGGCTTCCTGCCGCACAACAGGGCCCTGCTCGCCGGACTGGAGGACCCTGTCTATGAGATAAATGTCTCTACCCTGAGACTCATGATAGGTTCGCACGAGGATTTCCGCAAGCAGCCCCATCAAAATGAATTGAACGGAGGTGACGAACAACATCATGCTCAATATCAGCAGCGGGTTTCTGTTCATGGGTATGGTGGTGGGCGCCAGGTACTTGTAATACAGCAGAGCCAGCGACGATGCAAAAGAAGCAAGCATGCTGATCACGCCGAGCCCGCCGAAAACGTAAATGGGCTTGGTGGAAAACGACGCAAGAAACTTAATGGTTATCAAATCGAGAATAACTTTAAAGGTGCGACTGAGTCCGTATTTCGCCTTTCCGGCGGTGCGAGGACGGTGATTGACGACGATTTCGGCGACGCGTTCGCCGCCCCAGCTTGCCAGCGCGGGGATGAACCGGTGCATTTCGCCGTAAAGACGTATCGGTTTGAGGGATTCGGCGCGGTATGCCTTGAGCGTACAGCCGAAATCATGGAGTTTAACGCCTGTGATACGTGCAATGACCCAGTTGGCGCATCGCGAAGGGAACGTGCGCGTCAGGGCATTGTCGTGTCTTTTTCGCCGCCAGCCGCTGACGATGTCGAAGCCGCTTTCGAGTTTTTCGATGAGAAGCGGGATATCGGCGGGATCGTTCTGGCCGTCGGCGTCCATTGGGATGATGATTTGGCCGCGTGCGTGCTTGAAACCGGCGCTGAGCGCAGCGGTCTGGCCGAAATTGCGTCGAAAACAGATTACCCGAACCTTAGGGTCACCAGACTGTATATCAGTAAGAACTTCGACGCTCTTATCGGTACTGCCGTCGTCAACGAAGATTATCTCATAACGGCCGATTTCGCACAGCGCATCAGCGATCTCGCGGTACAAGGGCCTGAGATTGTCCTGTTCGTTGAGAACGGGAATCACAATCGAAAGCTCAATTCTGCTGTTATCGGTCATAAAGGGCTCCTGAACGGAACTCAGCCACAAGAACTGGTCATTGTAGCCGTAACTTACGGTGTTGTAAAGGTATAAGTCACTTGGACCGAAAAGACTGTTGATTCATTTTTCCACCTGTGTTAGGATGCTATCGGTATTTGTCACCTCAGAAACCTTATGAATTTCAAAGCGAGAGAGAAAAAATGAACACGAGGCAAGCGGTCTTATTGATTGCGGCGATCGGCGTGGGGGCACTCTTTCAGTCAGGTTGCGGCGAATCCAGGAAACGGCAAGTAAGCCCCCCGAAACTCAGCGATACGACTTCCGACACAGCAATTCTGAATACCGCTGCCGATTCGGATACGCAGAAAAGCGGTCCGAGGATCGAGGTTGCAAAGCCGGTATTCGATTTCGGGGTTGTCGGTCCCGGCAAGAAAGTGCAATTCCAGTTCGCATTCAAGAACGTCGGCGCCGAGGAACTCGTCATCGATCGCATTATCTCCACGTGCCAGTGCACGGTCCCCGAGTTGAAGAAGAAAAACTATGCTCCCGGTGAATCGGGCGTGGTCGAGGGCGCCTACCTGTCATCGACAATGCCGGGCAAAGTCGAGAAGTTCCTGCATATCCTCAGCAACGACAAGAGCAACCCCCGTTGTGAATTGACGATCAAGGGACGCGTCGAACTGCAGGTCGTCGCAGAACCGGATGAGGCGATGGAACTGTTCCTCAACCGTCCCAACGGCGGGGCAAGGCCGATCAAGCTCAGGAGCAAGGACGGCAAGGCGTTTGCGATAAGGAACTTCAGCTCGACGCAGAACACTCTCTCGGCTAAATTCGATCCCAAGGAAGAGAAGAAGGAGTTTGTCATCACGCCCACCGTCGACGTCGCCAAGCTGAAATCGAACCTGACCGGCTCGATTCAGATCGGGCTGACCCATCCCGACACACACCAGTTGACCCTGTCGTATGTCGCGCTTCCGATGTACGTGATAACGCCGCCTCGGCTGATCGTGCAGGAAGCCGAACCCGGCAAGCCAATTGATCGCGAACTCTGGGTCAAGAACAATTACGACGACAAGGTGGAGATCGAAACAATCACGTCGCAGAACGGCTGTATGGAAGTAGTCGAACAGCAGCACCAGGGCAGCAACGTCAAGATGATTGTGCGCATCACGCCGCCGCCGCAGGAAGGCCACAACCAGCGGTACATGTCCGATCGGCTCACAATAAAGATGACCGACGGTGACGAAGTTTCGATTACTTGCAGCGGGTGGTACAAGTTGAACGCGCTGAAATAGAAACCGCAAGATTTAAGCCGCGGGTTGCATCATGAAATTGTCGACTGTAGTCTTTCTCTGTGTTCTGGCAGGCCTGGCGGGCACGATCGGCTGCCGCCCCGGGCAAACGTCAAAGATTGAGCTTGGCAAGCCTTCCGATCCGAAGCCGGCCTCACCGGGCGACGCCATCACCGTATTCATGACGGGCAGTGTTCTAAGCACTCTTCAGCCTTGCGGATGCTCTTCAGGCCAGTTGGGCGGCCTTGATCGCCGGGGAGCGGTTCTTGCGGGGGCGCCGGCAAGTCGCAGACTTGTCCTGGACACCGGCAGCCTGCTGGCGGACGACGGCCCACAGGATATGATCAAGCTGGGCATCATGTGGCAGGCGATGGCGATGCTGGGATATGACCTTGTGAACCTCACGCCGGAAGACCTTGCCGCGGTCGCCAATCTGGGACTTGCCGGTGACGGCGTTTTTTCGCTGATTACGCCGGGGGGGGCGACTGAAGCCATCAGGCAATCCTATTCCAGGCAGTTTGACACCTCAGCCGGGCTCGTGACGATTACAGTCGCCTCGCTGCCCACCGAATCAGTGGATGCGCGTTCGTTGTCGTCGGTTTTCGGCCGGCGCGAGGGCCTGAGGCTCAACATCCTCCTCGTCGATGACGGCCCGGACGCAGTCGTCGCCAAACTCCGCAACACCGATGCAGTGGACGTAGTCGTATGCCCGACAGCGGCGGACGAGCCGCGGACACTGAAGAATGACGGTCGCGGACCGCTGTTGGTCAGCGTCGGTCGAATGGGCAAATACGTAGCCCGCTTGACAGCCAAACCAGCCGACGGTAAGCTCGCCCTGACGTTCGATAAAATAGCCGTTGACGAGAGCCTGCCGCAGGATGCTGACCTGGTGCAGTTGTATAAAGACTACCAGTTGATGGTGAAGGATGAGCAACTGCTCGAAAAGCATCCGCGCGTGCCTCTGCCGGACGGCCTGAAGTACCTGGGCAATGAGT
>JAWLHD010000138.1:0-9048 GCA_041690555.1 Anaerohalosphaeraceae bacterium | reverse complement strand
GACTACACAACCAACTTCCAGCACTACTTCCGACCCCATCCCAACCTCCGCGTCCTCGGCCCCAACGTCCGCTTCTTCGCAGATCACGGCGTAAAAGGCATCTTCGAGCAGGGCGCATACACCAGCCTCGGCGCCGAAATGGCCGAACTCCGCGCATGGGTCCTCGCAAAGCTCCTCTGGAATCCCAAAGCCGACGACGAAGCCCTCATCCGCGAATTCCTCGACGGCTACTATGGCCCAGCCGCCCCCCACGTCGCCCGATACCTCGACGCCATCCACGACTCCATTGACGCCACCGGCTACTACCTCGGCTGCTTGCCGCCGCGCAACGAACCCCAGCCGTCCTTCCTCACCGCCGCCGCACTCACCGAAGGCTGGCGTCACCTCCAACTCGCCGAACGCGCCGTCGCCGCCGACCCCGCCATCCTCGAACGCGTCAAAATAGCCCAGCTCCCCGCTCTCTACGCATTCCTGATGCACTGGACCCCTCTCCGCGGGCAGGCTCGCGCCGCCCAACTCGACTGGCCAATGGGCGATTCCCCCGAAGCCGTCCGCGACGCATTCATGTCCGTCGCCAAACGCAACAACGTCACACGACTCCGCGAATGGGACTACGGATTCGTCCTCCTCGAAGATGCCCTCAAGAGAGCCCGCCAGTAAACGCAGCCGAGCCTCCGCCGACAACATGATCCGTCACCGCGTCCGGCCCATTCACCGGCAGGATCAGCGAAAACGTGCTCCCCTTGCCCAGTTCGCTGACCACCTCCACGCGTCCGCCCAGAAGCTCCATCAGCCGCCGCGTGATCGCCAGGCCCAGCCCCGTCCCCCCGCGAGCCAGCGACACGTTCGCATCCGCCTGCGCAAAGCATTCGAATATCTGCCCCTGCTTGTCCGCCGCGATGCCGATCCCGCTGTCCCGCACGTCGATCCGCAGCAAAGCATCCTCGCCCGTCCCGAACACCCCCGCGCATATCCGCACCGATCCAACGTCGGTAAACTTCAAAGCGTTCCCCACAAGATTCATCACGCACTGCCGAAGCCTGTCGCCGTCGGTCCGCAGCGCCGGCGGCAAGTCCCCCGTCTCCAGTTCGAATCTCAGCCCCTTGCTCTCCGCCGTATGCCCCATCAGGTCGCAAACCTCGCGCAGTATCTCACGCGGATCGCAGTCACGCACACGCACGTCCATTCTGCCCGCCTCGATCTTCGAAAAATCCAGCACGTCGTCAATCAGCTCAAGCAGGTTCCCCGCCGCCTTCTGAATGATCCCGAGGTACTTCCGCTGTTCCCCCGAAAGCCGCTCCTCCGCCAGCAGATCGCTGTACCCGATGATCGCGTTCATCGGAGTCCGCAGCTCATGCGTCACGTTCGCCAGAAAGTGACTCTTGACCCGATTGGCCGCAATGGCCTCCTCCGCATACCCCTGCGCCTGCTCCGCCGCCGTCCTGAGCTGTGCGTTTATCCGCTCGATCTGCTCTTTTGCCGCCTTCAGTTGATCCTCGGCAATCCGGGCTTCCGTAATATCCGCCGCGAAGATCGTCATCCCCCCGCCTTCCCCCTGTTCACCCCGCGGTATTCGATCCATGCACAGCCACTGCACCGCGCCGTCCGCCGTCTCCACCCGCACAACAATGCCGCAGACCGCCCGCCGCGACCGCACGATCGCTTCGTCTTCCGCCGCCGTTATGCCGTGCCGCCGCGAGTACAGTGCATAGTAGTTCTTCCCGATGAGCTTGCTGATCGACATCCCCGCCGACTCCGCCGCACGCCTGTTCGCCCGCAGTATGGTCCCGCACTTGTCTATGTACCATATCATCGCCCGAGCCGAATCGAGAATAGCGAAGTAGTCCGCGCGGTGTGCCTGAAAAAGCTCCTCCAGACGGCCGCGCCGCTCAGCCTCCTCCACAAGCGCCGCCCGGCTCAGCGCCAGCTCTTCGCGCAGCTTCTGCGCCTCTTCGCCCAACTGCTCGCAATGCCGCCGCGCCTGCCTCATCGCAAGTGCCTGTTGCAGCGTCGCCGAAACCGCCTCCCCCGACGCATTATTCAAATCCAGCGACGCATCCGCGCCCGCCGCAACTGCCGACTCGTCGTACCCTTTCGCAAGCACAACCACCGCCGCCTCCGGAAAGCACCCCCGAACGGCGGCGAGCCATTCGACCTCATACCCGCCGCAGCAATGCGGATCCGCCAGGATGACGTCTACTCTTCCAGTTTCCCTCCCCGCCAGGCCCAAAGGACCCTCCGAAACCGACAACTCCACCCTGATCGGCCGCTTCGACGCGCAAAGGTGCTGCTCAAGACGCTCGCGCACCGCATCCTCTGCAATAATAGCAACACCGCATGTGCTGCTTTCTGAATGATCCGGTCTCTGCAAATCTGCTTCACATGCCATTGTGGCCGTAATCCCTCTCAGGCGATTGACCGACCGACGCGTGCCGCCGACAGGTTCACAATATCCGACGAGTATGCACCTCGGATCACCTCAAAGGACGCAATCCGAGGCCGCCCGTGAAGGCCGCCTCGGATTGCTAAACGCAAACTGCAAAACCATTGTAAGGAGGATTGTGAGCAATACCTGTAATTCTTGCCGCGTCGGCTTAGCCTCTTCTTCTTTCCAACTGCTGCTCTTTGGGCAATGTATCTATCGGTCAGAAGCTGGTCGGAGATTCGCGGGGAATATACTGATTTTCATAGGGGAAAGTTACCTATGTCTTCTGGACATAAGTGTACAAAAAAAGCCAAACAACTGCGCCCCCGGTGCGTCTACGGACTGGTCAGACCCTCTCGAACCGCGTATTTTGTCAGCCCTGCAATATTATGGATTCCCAATTTCTCCATAATGTGCTCGCGGTGAGAATCAATGGTCTTGGCGCTCAAATGGAGAATATTGGCGATGTCTTTGGTTGTATTGCCTTCAGCCACAAGTTGAAGGACCTCGCGTTCTCGCGAAGTCAGGCCGTCGCCCCCCGCCCATTTCGGATTCGTCAGTATCCGAATGTAATCACTGAACACAACCTTGGCTATCTTGTTGCACAGGTAGGTCCTGCCCTCTAACATTGCCTCCAGGCCCTGAATCAGTTCCGTAAACGCCGACTCCTTCAGCATGTACCCGACCGCCCCCGCCTGCAGCATCTTGACAACCATCGTTCTCTTGCTGTGCGTCGACAGCGCCATGATCTTGATCTCAGGATAGATTTCGATCATCTGTCGCGTTGCCTCTATGCCGTTTAGATTCGGCATCTCAATGTCCACAATTGCGATGTCAGGTGATAACTGGCCGACCATTTCCACCGCAACGCGCCCGTCAGCCGCCTGCCCCACCGTCTCATACTTCGGATGGCGACGCAGCAGAGCCGTAAGGCCTTCACGCATGATCTCGTGGTCGTCTACCAGTAATACTTTGGTGCTCATGAACACCTCGCATCTTCTCAAATGTGACGCTTACTCGAAGCCGCGCACAGGTTAAGACTCTCCGCCGCCCTTGTCAACCAAAATAGCAGCCGTGGCACAGGCATCTTGCCCGTGTTTGTACCTTGGCAATAAAATGTTGCGCACGTCGCGCAAGATATTTTCGAGTCCAGTTGTATCTATCTGTGGCTGCAAAGGTTGCAACGTTCTTTCAAAAACCCGTCTTTGGTTCCGGCTGCGCCGTGGCCAACGCATGCCTTGGCCGCCGCGCGCCGAGAGTCGCCTTCCATAATTTGCCACAAGAAAACTCACAAACCATGTCAATTCACAGGTTCACGTCCTCATACCGCCGGAAACGGCAAAGCCACGAAAAAACGGCTTCCGTGCCCCGGTTCCGACTCCGCCCATATCTTGCCGTTATGACGGCTTACCATCCGACGTACTATGGCAAGACCAAGTCCCTGACCCTCTGTGCTCATTGGATCGACGCGGTAGTACATCTTGAAAATATGCGGCAGATTGTTGGCGTCTATCCCCTTGCCGTTGTCCTCTACGCAGTATATTGTCTGGTCCTCACTCTGACTGCCGCTGACCCTTATGACGCCTGCACGTGCCGGGTCGAGGTACTTCACCGCGTTCTCCAACAGATTCGAAAACACCTGACCGACCTGTTGCTCGTCGCCAAAGCCGTTTGGCAGCGGCTCGATCCGGAACTCTGCCTTGTGGTGCTTGGCCTGATATGTCAGCGTCTTGACAATATCCGCTAACATTGCATTCATATCAATAGGAGTCATTGTAAGATCTGTATGATCCAGGCGGGACAGTCGCGTAAGACCGTCCACCAGCGAATTGAGTTTTGCCGCGCTTGCCGAGATCAGTCCGACGGCCTCGGGTATATCCTCAAGAACTATCGACCTCGCCTGTTTCTTGAGACCGGCCCCGGCAACGTTGCCGTCTAACATCTCGCCCAACTGCCTGCAGCTCTGTTCCAGTTCATCCGCAAAGCCGCATATCGTCACTAACGGAGTGCGCAGATCATGTCCCGCAACGTGGATTATGCTCTCAAGCTCGCGGTTCCTCTCTTCTAACATCTCCGCAAGAGCCGCTCGCTGCTGGTCCGCCCGATGTTTTGCCGCCATATCGATAAACAGCCCGATGATGAACTTGCGATGGCTCAGCCCAAGGCAGTGCGATGATATCCAAACGGGAATACGGCGCCCGCTGGCGTGCTGTATCTCGCCTTCGAAGTCCATATTGTGGCCTGCCTCCACATGCCGGCGGAACTTGGATTTGGAAACCGTAGCCTTGTCGGGCGGATGAAGTTGAGACTGATGAATCCCGATGAGTCGTTCGCGCGAAAGACCCGTTAGTCTCTCCGCCTCGGTATTGCACTCTACGATTTCACCTGTTTCAGTATCCGCTATGAATATAGCGCCCCCGGCATTCTCGAAAATCGTCTTGAACTTCAGTTCGCTTTCTTTCAGTGCCTTCATTGACTCTTTGCGTTCAGTGATGTCTCGCACCGCCCCGACCGCCCCGACTACCAATCCCGTCTGCTCGTCCCTCATGGGGTGAACGTAATCGCAGAGCCATCGTAGTTGTCCTTCTCGCGTCCGGATTCGGTATTCCGTCTCAACCGGCATGCCCGATAGCATTCTTTCACCCGCCTCGCGGACAGTGTCCCGGTCCGCAGGGTGGATTATGGTCAACCAATCCTCAACCGTTACAACATCCGCGGCTTTGTATCCTGTGATCCTTTCAAATGCGCCGCCTACCCATTCTACTTTCTGCCGTTCCTCACAGGACATTGCATAGACGTAGTCGCTTGTCATCGACGAGATGATCCGGTAGCGCTCCTCGCTCTCGCGAAGCGCCTCTTCCGCCCGCTGGCGCTCCCTGATCTCCGTCAGGAGTGATTCGTTTGTCCGGACTAACTCTTCCGTCCGTTGAAGGATCTGTCGCTCGAGATGATCGCGTGAACGCGTAAGCGACTCTTCGATCTGTTTGCGGCGGCTGATATCCGTAATAATCCCCAACACCGCCTGCTTGCCCCGGTATTGTATGAGCTTGCTGGCCATCGCCGCTTCGATCCGACGGCCTGTCTTGGTAATGAGCGTATAGTCGTATGGCTCGACCTCAATGCCGCGCAGGTGAAGCCCGAAATTCAGCCTCACTATGTCATGGCATTCAGGTGACACCACGTCCATATAGTTGAAGCTCGACGAATAGATTTCCTCTCGCCCGTAACCCATCACTTCCACGCACTTGCGGTTTGCGTATACGATGCGTCCCCCCGTGTTGATGAAGATCATATTGGGCGAATGCTCGAACAGCGTATGAGTAAGCTGTTCATACTCGTTTGGCAGCGGCTCTGTCTCAACCCCCTCGGCGATGTCGCCTGCTGCTCCCTCAACAATTGCCTTGACCCTCACGGGCAGTGCGTCCAGGTAACTGCCGCCGGCGTCTTTGATGAGCACGTCTGCGCCGCGCCGCCGCAGCAGGTCCGCCACAGACGAACTGTCACCAGCCACGCATATCAGGCGCTTCGGTCCTGTTCTTTCAAGAATCGCCCCCGGAGGTTCATCAACTGCCGTAAAATCGACCACGACGGCGTCGAACTCATGCCCCCCCGAACCGAGACCCTCTAACGACGATGACAATACCCGAACACGGGGTTCGCCCTTCGTGATTGCCTCCGCCAGCAGGCTTCGGTCGCCTTCGTTCTGCGCCGCAACAATTACCCGAAATAGTCCCTCAGACATCATCGCTCCCTGTATATCGGCGCTGCCCCCGACCAATGTATCAGGGCTATCCTCCAAAAACAAGACACAGTTGCCATGGCGGACAGCATTTTTTCCAGAAAGAAATGGCCCAAACCAGCCGTCTCAGACCGCTGCGCCGCCCGTCTGCTTGCCCGGTTTTTTCATTGACTTGTTGTTTTTATTCACTAAACTGTCGCGCCTGCGGTATGAGAAGGTGCGTAAGTTATCGTAAGCAAGGAGCTTTTCTGTGTCATATAATTGCGTGGTCTTGGTTAAGCAAGTGCCTGATACCAAAAGGATTACGGTTCGGGCCATGAACGATGACGGGACGGTCAACCGTGGATCGCTTCCCGCTATTTTCAACCCCGAAGATCTCAATGCCCTTGAACTGGCGCTCGACATCAAGGACAGGTACGGAGGCCGCGTCACCGTCATCACTATGGGTCTGCCCGCGGCAAGCGCGGTCCTTCGAGATGCCCTCTGCCGCGGGGCGGATGACGCAATCCTCCTGACCGACCGCAGGTGTGCCGCCAGCGACACGCTCGCCACAAGCTACATTCTCAGTTGTGCGGTAAGCAAGCTTGAGTACGACATCGTCCTGTGCGGACGCCAGGCTATCGACGGCGACACAGCCCAGGTTGGTCCGCAGATCGCCGAGAAGCTCGGTATCACCCAGATAACGTATCTTGAGCGAATTATCGAACTCGACGGCCGCACAATGGTCGCTCGTCGCAACATGGGCAATGGCTGGCAGGAAGTCCGCACGGCCCTTCCCGTTCTCGTGACCGTTATTGACGAAGCCAATGAACCCCGCGTTGCCGCCGCCAAGCGACTCATGAAGTACAAGGACGCCGCTGCCGCCGCCGAGCTCCACGCCGCGGGCCGCCCCGATGCAGTTGATTGCATTAAGAACCTCAAGGACAAGGGGCTCCTTGTCCGCCAGTGGGATCTCGACGACCTTGCCGCCGATCTGTCCTGGTGCGGACGCGATGGCTCGCCCACAAAGGTCCACCGCATTCAGAGCGTCGTTCTCGAAGCCAAGGAAAGCAAGACCGTCGCCGCTTCGCCTGCCGCCATAAGCGCGATGGTCCATGAACTGATAGAAGATCACACGATCGGTTAGTCCGGCCTGCAAGAGCCCGGAACGGCCGCACCGTGTTCGAAGGGAAGTTGGGGGAATAAAAGGGATTCTTTTATGATCGACGTAAATACAGCCGGAGAAGTCTGGATCTTTGCCGAACAGCGCGACGGACAGCTTGCCGATACGCCTTTGGAACTGCTCAGCAAAGGGCGCGAACTTGCCGATGCCTTGGGCGTCAAACTGGCCGCCGTCCTGATGGGCCGAAAAGTCTCTGCACTCTGCGACAAGCTCGCCCACTACGGAGCCGACAAGGTCTATCTCGCCGAAGACGACCTCCTGGAGCACTACCAGACCAACCCCTATGCCAAAGTGATGGACGAACTGATCCACCAGCACCGCCCGCAGATCGTTCTCTATGGTGCAACGCCCGTCGGCCGTGACCTCGCCCCTCGCATTGCCAGCAATGTCAAGGCGGGCCTTACCGCCGACTGTACCGACCTCCAAATCGGCGACCACGAGGTCAAGAAGAACGGCACTGTCTACAAAAACCTGCTCTTTCAGATTCGACCGGCATTCGGCGGCAACATCATCGCGACCATCATTAATTATGACCGCTGGCCACAGATGGCTACAGTCCGCGAAGGCGTCATGCCAATGCCCGAACCCGACGCCTCCCGAAAAGCCCAGGTCGTTCGACACAAGGTCAGCCTGTCCTCCGAAGAGCTCCCCATCCAGATCCTCCGCCAGGAGATACAGGAACGAAAGGTCAACCTCAAGGCCTCACGCGTCATTGTTGCAGGAGGAGCAGGAGTCGGCAGCAAAGAGAACTTCAAACTCATCTACGACCTGGCGCACTGCCTTGGTGCTGCCCCAGCCGCTACACGCGCCGCCGTCGACCTGGGCTTCATCGATCGCGACCACCAGGTTGGTCAGACCGGCACCACCGTCCGCCCGAGCCTCTATGTCGCCGTCGGCATCAGCGGAGCAATTCAGCATCAGGCGGGCATGAGTGCCAGCAAGAAGATTATTGCGATAAATAATGATCCCGATGCACCCATCTTCAGCCTTGCACATTACAAGATAGTCGGAGACTTGAATGCCGTGATCCCAATGATGATCAAGGCCATCAGGGAAAAAGTCTGATCACAAAAGCGCAAAGAATGCGCAATTTGAGCGAAAAATTGCATCAAAAAGCGAAAAACACGAAGCCAAAAACCGGTCGAAACTGAATTACAAGCCCGTTTGGCGCGCAAATTCGCAAAAAAAACCGTGCTTTATAACAGAATTAGGGATTAATATGGCTAATTTCTTCAGGGATAACGAGGATATACAGTTTTTATTCAGGCATGTCGACCTCCCCACAGTCGCCCAATACATGGAAGAAGGCTTCAAATTCGCCCAAAAACACGATCATGCCCCCGCGGACGCCAATGAAGCCATCAGAAACTACGAACTCGTCCTCGACGCCCTCGGCCAGCTAAGCGGCGACTTCATAGCCCCCAGGAGCGAGGATATCGACCGCCAGGGTAACACTCTAAACCCCGATGGAACAGTGAGTTACGCAAAGGGCATTGCCGAATCTCTCAACGCCCTCGCCAAAGCCGACGTCATGGGCTTCACCCTCCCGCACCGTTTCGGAGGCCTCAATTTCCCAAACGTCATATACTCCATCGCTATCGAAATCGTCAGCCGAGCAGACGCCTCCCTCATGAATATCTTCGGCCTCCAGGGAATCGCCGAAACCATAAACGCCTTCGCTTCCGAAGAAATCAAACAGAAATACCTCCACGACTTCGCCGC
>JAWLHD010000137.1:0-9126 GCA_041690555.1 Anaerohalosphaeraceae bacterium | reverse complement strand
CCGCAGAGATAATCACAAACGTCATCCCAAGCGCAATAATCCCCGGCACCGAAGACCGACGCAGCACGTTAAGAAAATTCTCCACCGTCAGAAACGTCTCCGGCCGAAGTATCGACAGCCCCCCGACGATCAATATCAGCGTCCCAAACGGCAGCAGTTGCCTCGTCAATTTGCCCATCAGTTGTCCTCCACGGCCGCCAAATGCATGACCCAGTCCGGCGACGTGTCCTTCGTCTTCAGATTCCCAACCAGCCGCCCGCGCCGCATCACCAGAATCCGATCAGTTACCCCAAACAGCTCCGGCAGTTCCGAGCTGATGAACAGGATCCCCTTGCCCTGACCCGCCAACGTGTTCAACAACGTATAAATCTCCTTCTTCGCCCCCACGTCGATCCCGCGAGTCGGCTCGTCAACGATCAAGAACTTCGACTCCGCCAACAGCCACCGCGCGATCAAGACCTTCTGCTGGTTGCCCCCCGAAAGCGAATCCGCCGGCGCCCCCGGCGACGCCCACTTCACCGATATCTTCGAACCGTACTCTCGCGCAATCCGAGTCTCCCGACCCGGCGATATAATGTGCCGCATTCCAATCCCGCAAAGATTCGGCAGCGTAACGTTCCAACTGCACGGAAGTTCCAGGCAAAGCCCCGTCCGTTTGCGATCTTCCGTCAGATACGCAATCCCCGCCCCGATCGCATCCGCCGGCGAGCCCACCGCAATCTCCTCCCCCTCAAGAAGCACCCTGCCGCCCGTTCGCTTGTCCACCCCGAAAATCGCCCGCGCAACCTCCGTCCGACCAGCCCCCACAAGACCCGCCATCCCGACGATCTCCCCGCGACGCACCTCGAACGATATATCCTCCACTCCCGCGACCGAACCGATGTGCTCGGCGCTGAACAAAACGTCACCGATCTCAGCCTCGCGCGACGGATAAAAATCCTTCAGTTCACGCCCAACCATGTAATGCACGATCTGCCCTATCTCCAGGTTCGCCGCCGATCCCGTGTGCACAACGTACCCGTCCCGAAGCACGCTGATATCATCCGCCAGATCCACAATCTCCTCCAGGCGGTGCGAAATGTATATAATCGTATACCCACGCCCCCGCAAATCCCGCACGATCTCGAACAGCCGCCGCGCCTCACGCTCCGAAAGCGACGACGTCGGCTCGTCCATCACAATGATCGACGCCTTCCGCATCAGCGCCTTGAGCACCTCCACGATCTGGCAGTCACCCGTCGAAAGGTCCGACACCGTAGCCCGCGCATCGATCTCAAAATTGAACCGGTCCGCAAGAGCCTGCGTCTCCTCCGCCATCCGCCAATGATCCACCGTAAACGGCAGCCGCCCGGGCAATTCCATCCCCAGAAAAACATTCGCCGCTACCGTCAAATCCTCCGCCAGATCCAGCTCCTGGTAGATCATCGAAACCCCCGCCTCGATAGCCTCGCCGGGATTGGCCAACACCATCTCCTGCCCGTGAATCTCGATTTCACCCGTGTCCGGCTGATGCACCCCCGCCAACACCTTCATCAGCGTGCTCTTGCCGGCCCCGTTCTCACCAACAAGCGCATGAACCGTCCCCTTCCTCGCCGTAAACGTCACGTCGCTCAACGCCTGAACGGGCCCGAAACGTTTCGAAATGCCCGCCATACGAAGCGCCGTCGTCCCCTCCGCGCCGCCGTCAGGGTCGATGTGCATCATTGCAGATTCAGCAGTGTCTTGATAGCAGGCTCTTCCAGTCGCGCACGCGTCACCAACTCCACCCCCGTATCGATCCGCTTCGGAACCTCGCGCCCGTTGAGAGCATCAACCACCGCCTTGACCCCCTCGTAACCCATCTTGAACGGATCCTGAACAACCAACGAATCGATCTTGCCTTGCGTCAACCCGCCCAACAGTGTATCACCCGCGTCGAACCCGACGAACTTGATGCCCGTCCGACCCGAACTCGTCAGCGCCTGAAGCGTCCCGACCGCCGTAGTTTCGTTGCACGCATAAAAACCGTCGACCTCCGTATGCTTCGTCAGCAGGTCCTCAGCCGCCTGCAGCGACGTTTCCACCGTATCCATACCGTGCTTGCTGTCGACGATCGTGATATCCCCAAACTCCTTGGCAATCGTATCGAAGAACCCCTTCTCCCGCTCCTCCGTCGACGCCGAACCCGGCGCATACTTCAGAACCAGCACCTTGCCTTTGCCCCCCAATATCTCCCCCATTCGCCGAGCCGCAATAACGCCGCCCTGGTAATTATCCGTCGCCGCAAACGTAACATACTTGTCCGTATCCACCGCCGAATCGATGATCACGCAAGGAATTCCCTTGCCCGTAACCTTCTCGACCGACGGCACGAGCGCCCTCGCGTCGTTGGGCGCAAGCACCACGCCGTCGACCTTCTTCACGATACAGTCGTCAACGATCTGAATCTGCTTCTCCCGGTCGCTCTCCCGCTCAGGCCCGATCCACTCGATCTCGACCCCGAAATCCTCTGCCGCCTTCCGCGCCCCCGCATGAACCGACTGCCAGAAAATGTGCGTCGTCCCCTTCGGAATCACCGCAATCCGAACCTTGCGTTCGCCCCCGCTGTCGCCCCTCTTCCCGCAAGAACACAACAAGACCACCCCGCCCAAACATACCAGTATCAACGCCAGCCTGCGCATCGTAGTCCCTTTCTTATCCAAACACACAGTTTGCACCGCGGAAAAAACACCCCGCACGCCGGTCAAAGCCCGGACTGAACACTATTCTCCCCCCATCCGACCCGTTTGTAAAGCCTTTTTTCCCCCGCACACCGCACCCAAAAATAGGGACAGCCACCGGTTTTCTCCGCACAATTGCCGCCTCGCGAAAATAGGGACAGGCACCGGTTTTCCCCAGCCTCCAAATTGTCATTCCCATCCTGTCAAGTTCACCAGTTTGGAAAACTATTCTATGTCTTCTTCTTACAGCCTGTTCAAAGCGACTCGGAATTGTCGACTTCATTTTTCGCAAACCATGCTCTCAAGAGCTTTTCACGCTCCGTCCGCGTCGCACTCCGCCGCCGATCCTCCTTCACCGCCCCATGCTCCACGCTCCACCCATCCCACTCCCGAAACGCATGATACGACCAGTCCCACCCGTACTCCTCGAACAGCTCAATCACGTCCCGCAGGTACCGATACGCACTCCCCTCCGGCGCCCACCGTATCGCACTGAACTCCCCAACGTAAATATGCACATTGAACTCTTCCTGAAAGTCAATCGCCGCCCGCATCCCCTCACGCAGCGCCTCCTTGTCCCAATGCCGCCCCGCAATCACACCCGGATAAACCAGGTTCGCCTCGCTACCATACACCCCCTGGTGCGTGAACTGGTGCGGTTTGTACATGTGAAAGCTGTAAATCACCCGATCCGCGTCTAACGGCACAAGCGCATCGAATCCCTCCGGCCCGCCCCAGGGCGACGGCTCGAACACCACCGGCTTGCCCGGATCAATCGCCCGAATCGCGCGCGTCGCCTCCGTCGCCAACTCCCGCCAGTCCATCAGCCCCTCTGCAACCACCCCCTCAACCGCCTCGTTTAAGAGATCGTACGCATACACCACATCCCGCCCCTTGTACCGCGCGGCAATCTTCTTCCACACCTCGATCAGCTTGTCCTGGTACTTCTTCTCCGAGAACATCCGGCACACACCCCCCTCCACTCGCCCCCCCGGTGGCGTATGCAGATCGACCAGCACATGAATCCCATACTTCTCGCACGCGTCCAGCGCCTTGTCGCACTCCACAAGCGCCTCCTCCAGCCACGCATCGAACCGCTCCAGGTCCGCCGCCCAGTCCTCCGCCGCCTTCATCGGCACCCAGTTCAACTGCCACCGAATCTGGTTGGCCTTCCACTCCGTCGCCAACTCGGCAATGTCCGCCTCCCGAAACGTCGGCCCATACATCACCCCGCGCAGCCGATCCACCTCGCGACCGGTAAACCTCTCCGCCGCCCGCTTCCCCTCACCCCCCGGCCGACCTAACCTAATCGACACATCATCAAACCAGACCTTACCGCTCACCGCCTCCAGCCCAAGAACCAATGTCGCCTTGTCGATCCCCGCCGGCACACGCATCACGTGCACAAACTCCCGCCAATCGAACGACCCCACCGGAATCGCAACCTGCGGATAATCCTTCGCCCCGCCCGTCTCCAGCACTAACATCACCTTGATCCCGTTCCACGAATTCGGCCGCCGACTCACACCCTCCGCCTTCACACGCGCACGCACTGTAATCCGACCACCAGTAATACGATCCGCCGCAACGGAGTACACCTGCGAAGTCGAACCCGCGCTGTCCCGCTCAATCAACAGCGCACGCCCCCCGCCCGCAACATCAACCAGCCGACCGCTATTAACCCCACGCCCAGCATCAGCCCCCTCAAAATCAACCGAAAACACCACCCCGTCATCGGCAGCCGCACAAAATGCAATCCCCCAAACCGCCGGCAGCAGGCTCAACATCAAACACTGCATCCGAATCATAGCCCGCCTCCTGACAAAGCACCCCGCACAGGCTCGTTCCATTTATCGTTGACGACGTCATAAAGTATGAAGTCGCTGTCGAACTGCCAGTACGCCCAGCTCCAGCCCAACTGCTCCGCCGTCTCCACGACAAACCGAAGATACCGCACCCGCGACTCCATCTCCGCCTTGTCATAAACACCAAACTCCCCGAGGAAGATCGGCCGCTTGTACTCCCTGCCCCACGCCGCCGCCCTCGCAAAATCCCGTTCAATTGCTGCCTTCTCCTCTGCCGTCCCCTCCCACTTCACTCCCACCTTGTCCGCCTTGCCCGCCCATGAGGCGCCCTGGTGTGTGAAGTCAAACGGCGAATAGTAATGCACCGTCAAAATAATATTGCGATCGTCCTCCGGCAGCTTCAACTGGTACAGACTGTTGATATTGTTGTAACCCGCCGGCCCGATGATCACCGTCCTCGTCGGGTTTGTAGCCCGTACTATCGCCATCGCCTCCGCAAGGTAGCCGTTCCACATCTCCGCCGTCAGCCCCCTGCTGGGCTCATTGAGAAGCTCGAAGACAACCTCCCGCGGCGCGTCCTGCAGCCGCTCCGAGACCTGCCGCCAGAACGACAGAAACTTCTCCTTGTTCTCCTCCGGAGCAGTCCCCATCGCCCCGAACTCGTGCATGTCTAAAATCACCATCAGCTTCGCCGCAAGCGCCCGCTCCACCGCCCAGTCCAAAACCTCCCACCACGAATCCCGCAGCGCAAATCCCCTCTCCGCATCCATGTGCCGAAAAGGATGCAGATTGATCCGCACCGTATTGAAACCCGCCTCCTTCAGCATGGCAAAATATTCGCCCTTGAAACGCCCCCGCTCCCGAAACCGCCAGATCGGATCATACCCGATGATATTCACCCCCCGCCCCAGCCGCCGATTCACATCGAATGCATCCCAACCCTCACTCTCCGCCGCCGCCGCAGGCCGACCGCACAACAAAACCGCCGCCGCCAGAAGCCACACCGCCCCGACACCCTTCCTGTTCATGTTTCCGCTCCAAAGAACTTCCCCCGCAATATCACCGCTACAACAAATCATATAAGAAACAGCCGCCGCCGATCTAAGCCCCCGCCCCTTCGCCTTGCCCCTCCGCCTTCTCCAGGCGAACCCCCAACGTCCCGGACCGAATATGCAGATCACGCTGCGGAAATGCTATCTCAACGCCTGCCTTCCTGAACTCCCTGTCAATCGCGCAATTGATCTCGTGCCACACCTTCAAGTAGTTGTCCATATTCGGAACATAAATCCGCAACTCGAAGTCCAGAGCACTGTCCCCAAAACCGCGAAATACCACAGCCGGCGGCATTTGATCATGAAGAACCAGAGGATTCTCGCTCGCTACCCGATAGAGAATCTCCTCCGTCTTGGCAATATCCGAGCCGTAGGCAACACCCACCCTGAAATCGATCCGCAACAGCTTATCCGACAGCGACCAGTTCACCAGCCGCCCCGTGATAAACTCCTTGTTCGGAACAACCAGCTCCTTCTGATCATACTTGCGAACCGTCGTAGCCCGGATACGAATCTGAGTCACCCGACCGCTCACGTCCCCGATCGTAACCATGTCCCCCACACGGATCGGCTGCTCGAAAAGAATGATCAGACCGGAAACAAAATTCGCAAATATCTCCTGCAAACCGAAACCAAGCCCAACCGTCATCGCCGCAACAAGCCACTGAACCTTCGACCACCCAATTCCAAGCTCGCCGAAAGTCAATATCACACCCGTCACCACAATAACGTAACGGCAAAGTGTCGTTATCGCAAACCGGCTCCCCGGCTCTAACGACAGCCGCTGGAGTATCACCATCTCAACAAGCCCAGGCAGGTTCCGCGCCACAATCACCGTCAGCGCCACCAATACCACCGCCCTGATCAGCCCCGCCAGGCTCACAACCGTAATAACCGTACCGTCTGCATCCGCCGTGCTCCAAAGCGAAATCGACCGCAGACCCTCCAGCGCCGGCAAAAGGTCCCCCCACAGCCACCACAAGCCAACCGCAAGAACAACAACGTTAGCCACCTGCATCAAACGCATCGCCTGACGAGACAGCAATCCCATCTGCTCCGCATGAGCCTCCTCCGACAGCTCCGCCGCCGCCGCTGCGGGCTTCTTCTCTTCACCTTCCGCCTTCGCCGCCTCCTCCGCACGCGCCGCAAGCTGCTGACGCTTGCGCCGAATCGAAATCCGCTTTTCCGCAACCGAAAGCCACCGCCGAAGGAATGCATTCAGAAAAACCATCGCCCCAACAAACAGGATCGTCCCTGCAAGACGCCTGTTAAGGTGCTGCGCCGCATAAAAGTATCCCGACAATGCAAGCGCAGACAGCGCAAGCGGAAGCCCCACAAGACCCGCGTACCAGACATACCTGAACTGCGCGATTACCCCGTCCGCATGATCCGACATGTAACGGTGAAGAACAGGACCCTGCGGCTGAAAAGCAATCGCCAAAAACACCGCAAGAACCCCCTGGTAGCCCACAAACAGCAGCCGACCAAGGCTGTTCCGCTCTCCTGCGTCCATCCCCCTGCTCATGAAAACCGCCGCAAGAAACGTCAGCGGTATCAGCAGCGAAAAGAACCACTTGAAATGACGACTAAGCGAACCCGTCACTTCCGGATCGAACCCCAACTGCTCCCCAAGCCCGCCCTCGTAGCAGAAAAACACGCCCAGCCGATACAGAGCCACAATCCAACCGCACGCCAAAAGGCCCGCCGCCAGCGATTCGCTGAAGCCGTCACCCTCCGCCGCAGACCCCAGCCGCCACGACAAAAACAGCAGTGCCCCCGATATCGGCGCCGCAAGCACCACCGTAAGCCCTAATGTCTTCCACGTATGCCAGAAACTGTCCGAGTACTTCGTACCAACGCGCTTCGTCAGACGACCCATCGCACCGATCATCCGACGACGCTCATAAATCAGCGCCCCAAGCACCGCCACAAACAAACCGTAAGATGCAGGATGCTCCGCAATATCGCCCCAAAGAGCCCCCAACGCACCACGCCAGTTCGAAGGCGACCCGAACCAGCGAACCGCCTTCTTCATCGATGCCGCGTCTTCAGCTAATATCGCAGGACTGCTCCGAACCCACAGAATCCGCTCGTCGATGAACCTCGCAAAAGACTCCACCTCCTTGATCAAACGCCGCTCCGTACGATCATTCCACGCAAGAAGACCCGAGTAAATCCGGTACTCCTCGGATATCTTCCGCACTATATCCCGCTGCTCACCTAACAGCTTGACCACCTCCCCGTAAACCGCCGCATACCCCTCATCCTCCTCGCGCACACCAGCGTTCTCCAGAAGCTGACGACCCGCTCCGCTCGTATCCGCAAGACCCGACCACTGTCTCTCGAATGTCAGATACGTAAACTGCGCCTCCGATGCACGCCCCGCACGCAAACGCAGCCGCTGTCTGTTCGCACCCAGTTCCGGAAGCCCGCTCCGCTTCGTCAGCAGCATTATCCCCATCACCTGCGTAACACGCTCCGCACTGTCGACCTGCTCGCGAACCTCCTTGAAGTCCCGCTCCACCGCATCAAGTTTCGACTGAAGACCGCGACCGTAAACTCGCGCATCCTCCGTCTGACCTATAACCGTCGTCGCCCGCTCCGCCAGACGCGCATTCTCCTCCGCAAGCGATCTCACCACCGGATGCGCATACATCGCTTCGCGCGCCGCCGCCGCCGTCTCCGCCTGCAGTCGCTCCGCCTGAACGCGACGCGCCTCCTGAAAAGCGTCACGCAGCTTCCGCAGTCTCGCCTGCGACTCCGCCGCAAGCCGCCCCGCCAGCTCGCGACGAGCCGTCAGGAGCCCCGTCGCCGCGCCGTAATAACGCTGCTCGGCCTCCAACATCGCCGCCTGCGCCTCTAATTTCGCCTGCCGAATCTCCAACAGCAGCCGATTGGCCTGCTGAACCTCCGGCGACGCTTCCGGCCCAATGCTCCCTAACCGAGCCTGAACCTGACCGACCTGCTCTTTCAGAGCCGCAATCTCCTCCGGAATCCGCGTACGACGATCCTCACGCCGCTTCAGCTCGTTGTCCAGCCCCGTCGCCTGCCGCGCAAGCTCGTCGTGCTCCGTCTGCGCCGCTGTTACCATCTCCTCCAGATCCGCCGCCGTCGCCTGACTGTCAATCTCCAGCTTCGGCTCCGCCGGCACCTCGCTCAACTGAGCGCGAACCTTCTCCAGCTCAGCAGGCGCAGCATCTCTCTCACGAGCATACGCCGACCTTTGCGCACGATACTGCTCCAGGTCCTTCAACTCCGCAAGCGCCTTGTCGTATGTCTCCAGAAGCCGCGACTTGACCTCCGCCTCTATCCCCTCCGAGTCGCTGATCTCCTTGCGCCGCCGCTGAATATCCTCCGCCGTCCATTCGCGCTGCACCACTACCGGCCCCGCCGAGCCCTCACCAGCCTGCGCCCCGCTCGCCGGCGTCTGCCCACGCGCAACCCCGGCGACAACCGCAAACATCAATAAGGCCGCGCACGCAAACCGAACGCACCTCAAATACCGCAACGAATATCCGATACCCATTCAAGACTCCAATGTACCCCACAAAACCCCCCGCTCACAACACC
>JAWLHD010000136.1:0-9234 GCA_041690555.1 Anaerohalosphaeraceae bacterium | reverse complement strand
GGCCCGACGGAAAGCCAATGCGGCACATTGACCGCCCGTGTAAAGGGCCCAGGCATGCGTTGGGACAGCGATAATGCCGAGGCCCTGCTGGCCTTGGCCGCTCTCGACCACAGCCGGCAATGGGCAACCTACTGGACCCTGCAGCGTGCCGCCTAAAACCGCCACCTTTTTGTGTCGGACATTTTTTTTCAGAACCTTCGAAAAATACCTTGTTTTCGTCCGACAAAAAAGTATAGTACATGGTTCTTTCGATTCGCCATCGGCGCCAGACCAATGACGCCGCGGAAACAGATATATTAAACACAGGGTAATTGAATAGTCGGGAGCGACAAATGAAAACCAAACTGCTGGATTCAGTCGAGAATAAGAGCTTAAAGAAAGCGGTTCCCTACTTTGAGATCGGCGACCTCGTCGACGTGCATTGCCGAATCACCGAAGGTAACAAGACCCGCGTACAGATCTTCGGCGGAACCGTCATCGCCCGCAAAGGCCGCGGAATCAACGAGACCTTCACCGTCAGACGTCTTGTCGCCGATGAAGGCGTCGAACGTATCTTTCCAATTCATTCCCCTAACATCGTGGACATTCGACCCGTCCGCAGCGGAAAGGCCAGACGCGCAAAGCTCTACTACCTCCGCGAAAGAACCGGTAAGGCCGTCCGGCTCGCTCACCGCCACAGCGAACACACCGTGAGCAAGTAAGGCTCGCATCATGCCGGTCCTGCCGTTCACAAGGCGCCGGCTCCTGTCGGACCCGAAAAGACTCGGGCGATGGGGCGAAAAACGCTGTGAGAAATACCTCAGGGCAAGGGGATACCGCACACTTGCCCGCAACTATAATTGCGCCGTCGGTGAAATCGACCTCGTCATGTCGTCACCGGACGGCGCCATTGTATTCATCGAAGTTAAGACCCGCCGCAGCGAAGAATTCGCCCGCGCACGCGACGCGGTGAACCGCCGCAAGCGACTTCGCATGACTCGTGCCGCCCAATACTTTCGCCGCGTGTACCGCATCAAAGACCGGCCACTCCGCTTCGACGTCGTGGCGGTTGTCCTGGGCGACGGCCGCTCGGCCAGGATCACACATTACGCAAACGCATTTGTCCCGCTTGCCTGAGAAGAAGGAAGCCAAGAGCCATGAACCTGATCGATACCCACGCACATCTGACCTTTGACGAATTCCAGGGCGACCTCGCGAAGGTTCTCGACAGAAGCCGCGGCGTCGGCGTGAACCGATGGATAACAATAGGAACAGACCCTGAGCACAATCGCAAGGCCGTCGAACTCGCCGGCAAACATGAAGATATCTTCGCCGCCGTCGGGTTCCACCCCCACTATGCCGCCGATATCACCAAAGAGGACTTCAAGGTACTTCGCCGGCTTCTGACCGCAACCAGAATAGTCGCTGTCGGCGAGATCGGTCTCGACTTCCACTACAACTTCTCGAAACAGGACGCACAAGACCACGTCTTTCGCGAGCAACTGGCAATCGCCGCCGACGCCGCCCTGCCCGTCGTCGTACACTCCCGCCACGCCTTGGACCTGGTCGTCGACATACTCGATGACTTCGCCCACTCATTGAAGAACGTCGTATTCCACTGCTACAGTGGAACCGCCGAACAGACGCGAATGCTGCTCCAAAGGGGCTGGCACATTTCTTTCACCGGCATCGTAACCTTCAGGAAATCCGACGATACCCGTGCCGCCGCCAGTCAAACGCCCCTGGACTACATGATGATAGAGACCGACTGCCCGTACATCTCTCCGGAACCCGTGCGCAACCAGCGACCCTGTGAGCCCGCCATGCTCGTCCACACCGCCCGAAAGATCGCCGAACTCCACCAGGTCCCGATCGATGATTTCGCCGCCACCGTAACCGCCGCCAGCGAAAAATTCTTCGCACTCCCCTGATATTGCCCCTGCCACAAACAAATCTAATGCTGCGCTAACGCAAACCTAACGCCGCAAGGGTACTATTATTGTTGGAAAGGGTGAGTGTGTTCTTCTGGTAACAGGCGATGACGGCACTTATGACGTGTGGGTGTAAGATGGACGCAATGGACAAAACATCGGCAGACGGTCGGCTCACGGCCGAGTGCGCTGTTTTCGAACTCATGGGGGTGAGCGACTATATTCTCGAAGCCGAACTGAGCTTGGCAAGGCCAATCGCCAGGCGACTGCGAACCGGTCAGCAGGACGATCTGCGACAAGCCTTGGTTCGGATCGAGGACATTGCATCCGCGCTGCCGGAAAGTCCACTCAAAACCTGGGTCGCATTACTCTACAATCGAGCCTCTCGCTGCCTCCATCAGGTCCGCGCCGCCGCCGACAGCGGACACTTCGAGCATATCAGGCTGCCTCGCATCTGACAAAATTGCCCATCCTTGTATTGGCACTCCCAACTCGCTATAATCGGGAAAAACTGAGGAGACACAAAATGGATCGTCCCAGCCTTTCCCGATTGCAATCGCGTGCATTAGTCACCCTTTCAATCATCTCGCTGTTCTGGGCCGAAACCGCCTGTGCCGCCCTCCGAGCAGGCGCAGCCCGCGTGGATATCACCCCGCCCGTCGGCGTTTGGCTGTCGGGTTATGGCGCACGTAAGCAACCAAGCAGTGCCGTCGCCGACCCGCTCTACGCAAAAGCCCTCGTCATCGACGACGGGGAAAACCGCATCGCAATCGCCAGCATCGACCTGCTGTGGATACCACTTGAAATCACCAAGGAAATCCGCAAACGCGTCCACAAGGAAACCGGCATCCCACAGGAACACATCATGATCTGCGGCACACACACCCACTGGGGTCCAAAGATCGACCGCCCCGCTGCCACCTGGCCCGATGCGGTGGAATCGTCGATCAGTGAAGATTACGTCGATGTCCTCACGAGCAGGACCGCCCTTTGCATAATCCAGGCCGCGGGCAAAGCCGCCGACTCCCAGCCTGTGTCGGTCGGCGTGACCACAGGGCACATCGATGAGATAATCTACAACCGCCGCACTCTGCGTCCGGACGGAACCGTGGTCAATACATTCCGCCTGCCGCCGGCTTCCGCCGAACTGACTTTCGGCCCGAAAGACCCCGTCGTTTCAATCCTCAAGATCCAGGACCTGGCCGCACGCTCGGTCGCATCTATCATCAACTTCGCCTGCCATCCCGTTACTGGGGACGCAGACCCGAAACTGTTCTACCACATCTCCGCCGACTACCCGGGCGTCGTCGAGTCGATCGTCGAGAAGATCGAAGGCGGAACATGTCTCTTCCTGCTCGGAACGGCCGGCAACATTAATCCCGTAAGATTCAAACGTAGCCGCTTTCGCCATGAAATAGGCACAGCCTTGGCCGGCGAGGTCCTCCGTCGCCTCCAGACCGTTACCACCGCCGATGACGCAAAGTTAAAAGGAATGATCCGCCCGATCATATTTGATCTCAAACCCGCCGACGGCGACAAAACAGAACGCGCCCAGCGCACACTCACCACCCAGATACAACTGCTCACCGTAGGCGACATCCATATCCTCGGACTCCCCGGCGAAGTCCTCGTCGAAATCGGATTCGCCATCAGGGAAAAGGCGGGCGCAGACAACCTCTTCATAGTCTCCATCGCAAACGATACCTGCGGATACGTCTGCCACGGCGAAGCATACAAACAGGGCGGCTACGAGTCAACAAGCGCCACACGACTCGCCGAGGGCGCCGGCGAACACCTCATCGAACAGGCGTTGGCACTCATCGAAACAATGAAACCGCAATAAACTACGCCAATTTGTCTCGGTTCTCGTATATCTTCACAATCGCGTCGACGATGTCGTCCACGTCCTGCTTTGTGCCCAGAAGCAGGTTCTGCGTAAGCCAAACCGCCTCCGTACAGAGCCGATCGTTTTGAGGATACGCAAGTTCCTTGCGATAGCTGGCCAGCCGCTCTGCAGGGAAGGCTCGCCTGAAGTTCTTCGAGTTAAGCGCATCCTCGATGAGCCCGTCCTTGTACTGCGGACCATACCCGCCCGAGCACGGTATCCCCTCGGCTCGAAGCGCCTCCATGAACCGACCGCGCGAAAGCCCCAACAGCTCACTCTTCACGCGAAAAGCATATAGATGGTATACCCCGCGACCGCCCTCGTAGACCTTCTGCGGAACTATCCCGGGCACGTCCTTCAAACGCGAATCCAGATACGCCGCATGTTCCCGCCGCCTGGCCGTATCCGCCTCCAATCGCTTCATCTGCGACAGAAGTATCGCCGCCTGGTACTCCGTCATCCGGCGGTTAGTCCCGATTACCGGATACGCACTCGTCGCCTTCATGTTGCCGTACGCCCTACCGCAGTTGTGAAACGCGTGAGCACGATCCATAAGATCATCGTCATTGCCGACGAGAGCCCCGCCCTCGCCGCAAGGCAGATGCTTGGAGTTCTGAAAGCTGAAGCACCCAAGATCCCCAACCGTACCGAGCTTGCGACCGCGCCACTCACCCAGCCACGCCTGACAGGCATCCTCAATTACAGTAAGCTTGTGCTTCTTTGCTATAGCCATGATCTTGTCCATGTTCGCCGGCTGCCCCAGGATATGTACCGGCATAATCGCCCGCGTCCGCTCCGTAATACGCTCCTCGATCTTGTCGGCGTCTATCTGCATGGTCTCAGGATCGGTATCCGCGAACACCGGCAGCGCGCACGATTGCAGCACAACGTTGTAAGTCGCGATAAACGTGTAAGGCGACACAATCACCTCGTCGCCCACGCCCACGTCCAGCATGTGCATAGCCGTCAGCAGTGCATTAGTCCCGTTCACAACGCACAGCGCCCGCTTCACCCCCAGCAGCTCCGCATAAGCCTTCTCAAACTCTGTCACGGTCCGGCCGCTGCCGCGAAACCAGTTGCCGCTGCGAAGGATTGACAATACATGTTCCTCCGCCTGCCTGTCCCAAACCGGCCATCCCGGAAAAGGCTTCGTCCGCACGCGCGCACCCCCCAGCAGCGCCGGTCTGGCCTTCACCGGCGTACTGCCGCTCCATACCTTCGCCGGATACGCCATTGCCGCCGCCCCTGCCGACGCGGACGCCATAAACGCTCGTCGAGTTAAACGTTTACTGCTCATCTTGATCTCCTCTTGGCCCCTAATTCTGATAAAAAACCGCTTCCACACTTGTCATACCAAAAACAGGCTTGTTTTGCAATACCGCACCGCGGGGCAAATACCACATCTGCCTTCTTCCGGAAACTCACTGCCCGCCGCTGCGTAATAATAAGAAAAGGCTGGCTTTTTGCGAAAGGACCGATCATGGGGGTTACGAAGATCATTTCCAGGAGCAGCGACATATTTCTGAGCCGGGCCGATGCAGCCGACGCCTTGGCCGAGAAGCTCAAACGTCTCAAGTGCGAGCGGCCGGTCGTGATTGGTATCCCGCGGGGGGGCGTGATTATCGCCGAGCATGTCGCCCGGGCGCTTGATGCCGATCTCGACGTGGTGCTCGCGCACAAGTTAGGCGCGCCGGCAAATGAAGAACTGGCTATCGGAGCGGTTTGCGAGGATGGCACGACTTTTGTCGATGACAACATCGCCCGCGCGGTTGCAGCCGACGACGAGTACATAGAATGTGAGAAGCGAAGACAGCTCCAGGTGTTGCTGCACCGTGTCTCACGAATTCGTGAGGTACTGCCCAGAACGGAGCTTCGGGATCGTTATGTGATCATCACCGACGACGGCGTCGCCACGGGCGCGACGATGAAAGCGGCCGTGTGGGCGGTGAAGCAGGAATCGCCCCGCAGGACAATAGTCGCCTTGCCGGTGGGACCATCCGACACCATTGAGGAATTGGCCGAAACCGCCGACGAAGTGATCTGCCTCGAAACACCGCCATACTTTGCGGCAATCGGGCAGTTCTATCAGCGATTTGAGCAGGTAGAAGATGCCAGGCTGCTGAGCATCCTCCGCCATGAGTATGACAGAAGATGCAGTGTATGACAGCCGATTTACTGGCCAGTGCGGTTGATCTTGCAAGCGACACCGGATACGTCTTCCTGGCGACTGCCGACCCGGAGGGCATGCCGCATATCACCGCGGCAGGCCTGATGACTCGATGCGGCGAGCATGAAGTTGCACTGACCGAATGGTTCTGCCCCGGCACCGTTGAAAACCTCAAGACGAACCGCACCGCCGCTCTTGCAGTCTGGGATGCACGGCGGGATGTCGGCTTTCAACTTCTGGGACGCCTCGAATATATCGAGGACCTGGCGGTAATGGATGGGTACGCACCGCAGCTCGAAGATCAAAAGGTCGTGCCGCAGGTCGAAAAGAGGCTCGTAATAAGCATCGACAAAGTGCTCGACTTCACTGTCGCCCCGCACTGCGACATGCCGCTGGAGACCGCGGGTGCCTAACGCGGCGCAAGCTTGTCGAGCATGCGCGACACATAGCCGCCCATGCGGGGCGGCGTGGGCTTGAACTCACCCGGAAGTTTGGCAACCGCGTCGCCAGCCGGACGGGCTCGATCGCCTATTTCGTCGATGGCGTTCAGCGCCAGCAGCGAAACCCACACACTGCTGTTGTTAAGGTCCGCCAGTGCAACCAGTACGTCAAGTGCTCTTTCGGCGTCGCCGTCTGTGCCAAAACGACCCAGTGCTTCGGCGGCTACCGCTCGAACGCTGGGCGATCTGTCCGCCAGGGCTCCCAGTAGCAGTGGGCGGTATTGACTTACCGCATCGGCGCCCCTGATGAGCATACCCATAGCCGCCCAGTAGCGAACCGCACTGTCGGCGTCCCGCAAACCTCTCACGAGCGAGGCGCCGGCGTCCCGCCCAGGCAACGAGGCAGTTTGGGCCATAGCAATGATCTTTTCCAGCGGATACTTCTGCGGGTCCTGTCCCATCTCGTAAGGCGTCGAGCCTCGGGAGCGACTGTGAATCTCATCCTCCGGCAGGAATCCCAGGTCGCGAATCCGAATCGCCCATTGCCGCTGAGCCCTGCGGAGCCGCCTCAGCACGTCACGATGGGTCGGCGAACCCGCAAGATTGCTCACCTCATCTGGGTCGTTGTGCAGGTCATACAGCTCCTCAGCCGGTTTTCGCTGCCAGAAACGACTTTGCGCATCGTTCAGCTTTCCCGCATCGTACAGCTCTCTCCATTGGCGCGTCGTCGGCGTCTGAAACATGTACGAAACGTATTGCCCGTAAATCTTGTGCGGCATATACTGCCGCAGGTATACATATCGCCCGTCCGTTACGGAGCGAGTCATGTCATACCGCTCATCCATGCGCCCGCGGAAGCCGAACAGAAACTCCTGCGGCTCGGCGGTGTAGCGGCCGGCAAAGGCGTGCCCCTGCATCCACTCCGGCGGCCTGATACCCACAAGACTCAGCAGCGTCGGCGCAAGATCGACGAAGCCCACCAGACGCTTGCTCTTGCCGCCCGCGGCGTACTCCGGCGGGCGCAGGTTTCTGTGCTTCTCAGGGATGTACAGGATCATCGGCACATGCAAGCCGGAGTTGTACGGCCAGCGCTTGCTCCGCGGCATGCCGGAGCCGTGGTCGCCGTAGTAGAAGACGATCGTGTCCTCGGCCAGACCGTCGGCCTTCAGTTGCGCAAGCACCTTGCCCGCCTGCGCATCCATCTCCGTTATCTTGTCGTGGTACTGCGCCCAGTCCAGCCGCACTTCAGGCGTGTCCGGATGATACGCCGGAACGCGCACCTTTGCCGGGTCGTGCACAGGTTTATGAGGTCGGCTGCGGATCTGGCTTTCGTGAGTCGTCGTGAAATTGAAGATCGCGAAAAACGGCTGTCCCGGCTTGCGATTGCGCCAGTGCCCCTTGCCGCTCGACTCATCCCACACCCCCGCCGGCTTGGCCAGATTGTAGTCCTCCTTCGAGTTGTTCGTGCAATAGTACCCCGCCTGCCGAAGGAACTGCGGATACATCTTCATGAATGGCGGCATGTCCACCTGGCTGCGCATGTGCTCGGCGCCAAGGGACGGCGGATAGACGCCCGTGATGATTGTCGTCCGGGCCGGCGCACATACAGGCGCGTTGGACCATGCCCGCTCGTAGATCATGCCCGCCGCCGCCAGTGCGTCGAGGTTCGGCGTGTCGGCGTATTCATCGCCATAGCAGCCAAGATGCGGACCGTTGTCCTCGCTGGTGATCCAGAGGATATTCGGCTTGCTGGCTTCGGAGGCATGTGCTCCAAGGCCGCTTGCCGCACAAACCGATGCTCCGGCCGCCAGTTTCACGAAATCGCGTCGAGTCAACCCTGCACAATAACCCATCACCACGGCTCCTTTAGAAAAACCACTTATACGTCAACACTCCAAACCCACCCCATCATACCACCTTGTCAGGCACCGCAAACGGCGGCCTGGCCGGACGGCTCAACAGTGCATTGGCGTCGGGAGCATCCACGAAGCATTCTTTTGCCGCATCCACCTTGAGGGAGCGTCCGACACAATACTCCGTATCATCGAGCTTGACTGCGTTATCCTTGAGGTGTTCGCTCATGCGGGCGAAGGTCTCGTTGGCGGCCGCGTTATCGCCGAACGGTTTGGAGGTCCCGCCAAATGGCGTTTGTTTGCCCAGCCTGTACGAAATATTGGCCAGATGCACCAGTGCCGACGAATAATGAGCCGTCTCGATGTTCCAGTCCAGCAGCTCCCTTTCGCGGGTCTTTATGCATTCGATGAAGTATCCGAAATCGGCTCCGCGGCTGCGGCGGTCCACGCTGGCTCCATCGGCGCGCTGTGCATCGCCGCCGTCCTTCGGATAGAATCGCCCGCCTGCGACAACGCCTTCCTCGAAGTGGAAGGTATTGCCGACGCCCTGACCGTGATACTGGCCGGCCTTAAGTCCTCGCACCTCGAAGATCACCTGCGCCTCACCGTAGTCGTAAACGGCAATCTGCGTGTTTGCGGTCTCGCCCTGGTCCTTGTAGCCGAACCGCCCGCCTATGCTGACAACGCTCTTCGGCAGAGTTGCATCGCCAAGGGCATGAAGCGCCGCATGCATCTGGTGCGAGTCCTGGTTGCCGATATCGCCGTTGCCAAAGTCCCAGAACCAGTGCCAGTTGTAATGCACGAGGTTGGCATGATACGGCTGCTTTGGCGCCGGCCCGGTCCACAGATCAAAGTCCAGCGCCGCCGGCGGATCAGTCGGCTCCTTGAAGCCGATGCTTCCGCGACCCTTGTAACAGAGGCCTCGCGAGACGAGCAGTTTGCCGTAGGTCCCCTTCTTTGCAAGCGCCGCCATCTGGTC
>JAWLHD010000135.1:0-9265 GCA_041690555.1 Anaerohalosphaeraceae bacterium | reverse complement strand
GCGTACTCAGTCGACAGTTCGCCTCTGAGCCCCGTACCGAAAAGCGCGTCGACGATCAAACGGCAGCCTTTCGTTACGTCGGCGACACGGTCGGGAAGACCCGCCGACAGCAGATCGAGACAGCAGATATGCAACCCCATGCGATCAATGATCTTCAGGTTCGTAAGGGCATCCCCCTTGATCTTCGGGCGATCTCCGCACACGACGACCTGCACGTCGGCGCCGAAATTCGCCAGGTGGCGCGCAATAACGTATCCATCTCCGCCGTTATTGCCGATCCCGCAGAAGATACCCACTTTCGCCCGGGCGGCGTCGCCGAGACGCTGAAGGATGACCTGCGTGCAGCCTCGACCGGCGTTTTCCATCAGCACCCCACCGGGAATACCCATCTGGCGCATCGCCCACTCGTCGAAGTCCCGCACCTGCTGCCGGCTCATCACAACGTAATCCGACCAGCGCCCGGCAACGACCTTTTGAACCATCATCTGGCTACTCCTTTATCGAAGCTCGCTCTATAAGCTCATTTTCGTCGTCTGGACAAAACACCTTGAACAAATCTGGAAGGCCAACGTTGACATTTTAACATCGCAGCCTTAGACTGAGTATGAAAAAAGTTCGACCAAAGGAAGGTAGCATCAATGCACATTCTGCTGACCAACGACGATGGTCTTTTTGCTTCGGGGCTTGCCGCCATGTACCGTCGCCTCACCGAGCTCGGCCACGTTACCGTTGTCGCACCCGCGCAGCCTAAATCCGGCGCAGGTCACAGCATCTCTTTGGAGCCGCTGGTTTGCGAGAAGCTGGACATCACGGGCAAGTTCTCGGCCTATAGCGTTGAGGGCTCCCCCGCCGACTGCGTCAAGGTGGCGCTGGCGCGTCTCATCGATGATACCCACGGGCCGGTCGACCTCGTCGTGTCGGGCATCAACCACGGCGCCAACGTCGGCGTCCACGTCTTCTACTCGGGCACGGTTGCCGCCGCTATGGAGGCGGCGTTCGAGAGCGTGCCCTCCGTGGCGGTCAGCGCGGCATGTGATGAAAACTTCGATGTACACGCCGCGGCCGATCACGGTTTCGAAGTTATCCGCCAGTTACTGCCGCTGCACGCCGGGGATGTGATCAACATAAACGTGCCCGTTCTTTCCGAGGGCAATCCAAAAGGCATAGTGGTGGTTCCGCAATCGATAGGCGGCTTCCAGGAGAACTTCACGGTTTCCGAAAGCAAGCTCGGCCAGATTATCTTCGAATACACGGGCGGTCGTCACCGCGATCCGCACGTCACCCCCGCCGACACCAGCTCTCTGCGGCAGGGCTATATCACGGTAACGGCTCTGCATTTCGACATGACCAACTATGAACGCAACAAGTCGTTGAGCGAAATCGCCTGGCAGCTCAAACGCAAGCAAGCAGGAGGTCGATCATGACCAACGTGTTCGAAACGCCCTGGCTGCTGCTGTCCGTTGCACTGGTGCTTCTGATTGTCGTCTGGTTCGTACGCCAGAGTCTGCCCCAAAAACGAACCTGGCCGCTGCTGCTGATTCCGCTTGGCGTGGCGATCCTGGCGGGGGCTTTGGAGTATTTCGTCAAGACGGACTATGAGCAGATCAACGAATTGCTGGAGCGGGGAAGGCGGGCCGCCCTAAACGAAGACGCCGACGCGCTGGCGCGGACCCTTGCGGAAAACTACACCGACCGCGCCCATCGCTCCAAGGCCCAGGTCGAGGCCTTCTTCCGATCCTTTTTTCTGAACTCCCAGATCGATCGAATCCGTCGAACCGCAAGCCAGGTGGCTATCACGCCTCCGACAGCCACCGCGGAGTGCGTTTACAGGGTGCAGTTGGCGCCGAACAATGCGTATGGGCAGGCAGGCAATCTCTACTTCGTGAAGCTCCGGTTCAGTTTTTCCAGACAGCCTGACGGCCGATGGCTGATCGACGGAGCCGACCTGAGGGAAGTGAATTTCCAGCCGATGGGCTGGGGGGACGTCTGACGTACTCGTCGGCCGAATTGAAAACTGTGTTTCGGCCAAGCAACTGAGGACGTCTTATCGTGTGAAGGTTATTGCCGTCGCTTCGACTACTTCATCACCGTCTTGCGATGTTCCACCACGCTCTCGATCTTCTCGAGCAGCTCGCTCAGATCGAAGGGCTTAACGATATAGTCGTCGATCCCGCAGGCGTTGGCGCGGGCAATGTCCTGCGTCTGGCTGCGTGCGGTAAGCATTATCACGCTGACGTCCTGCCCGCCGGGCTGTTTGCGCAGCATTTCGAGCATCTCATGACCGTCCATGATCGGCATGATCACGTCCAGCAGAATAACGTCCGGATGCTCCTGCTCGAACTTCTGCAAGCCTTCGCGGCCGTTGCCGGCGGTAAAGACCTCGTACTCGTTCATCTCCAGCCGGTCCTGCAGAGTTTGAACGATGTTCGGCTCGTCGTCCACGACAAGAATCCTGGTCTTGGTTGCTTTCTTCCTGAGTCCCAGAAAATCAAACATACCCGTTCTCCAATGAGGCCCAAGGGGGCGCACCTTCGATTAAATCAAAACAGCCGAATCATCTTCCTGCGTGCCGTCTTCTCGAGGTCCCGCAAGTCGGTTGCGTCCGCGGGATAACAGGACGTCCCCAACATCGGCATAATTGGGGTCCGCCCGCAGTTTTTCCTCAAACGGCCTCGGACAATTTCCCGAATTTTGCCGCTTACAGCCGCGATCCTCCCGGACACGGCCCCCGCGACAACGAGCACCGTCTCGAAGTCTTCCGTTTGGATTGCCAGATCCCTGGCATCGGTCAGGAAGTGATCGCTCTCGCTTAGAAGTTCGTTTATTATGGACCCTGCCTCGGCGGCACAAACATCGCCCTTCAACGGCCCAATGTCCAGACGAAGAATCATCAAGGCGAAGTCTTTGCAGGGCTCGCCATTCGTTCGGCTTAGGAGCGAAAGGTGCTTGTGGAGCATTACGAAGGGGTCCGTCTTGGGAAGTGAGAAATAAAACCGGCTGCCGTGGCCTTCGGTGCTCTCCACCCATATCGCTCCGCCGTGCACGGCGATAATCCCGTGGCATATTGCAAGACCGAGGCCGCTGCCGCGGCTGCCGGGACCGGCCTCACGACGGATCTGGTAGAATTTGCTGAATATCTGTTTTTGCAGTTCCGCCGCAATTCCAATGCCCGTGTCCTGAACCATTGTCACAACGTCATCGCCGCCGTCGAACATTCGCACGCTCACCTTGCCTCCGGCGGGAGTGAACTGGACGGCATTGCCTATAAGATTCAGCAGCACCTGGTGTATGCGCTGCGGATCGGCGTAGACCGGCGACATTCGACCTTCGGTTTCGAAGGCCAGCTCGATGTTGCGGGCATGCGCCTGGCTGGCCAGCATTCGCATGGCCTCGTTAACCACAGATCCGACGTGCATGACACGTCGGTTGATCGGCATTGACCCGGCTTCGAGTTTGGCCATGTCGAGCAGGTCGTTGACGAGGTCGGCGAGCCGGTGACAGTCGCTCTTCATCGCCACGAGATAATCGCGTGTCTTATCGGTGATCTTGCCGGTAACACCCGCCAGGATATTCGAAACGCTGTTCTGAATGGTGGTCAGCGGCGTCCGCAGCTCGTGACTTATCGAGGCGATGAACTCCGTCTTGCTCTTCTCGGCGATCTCCTCTTCGGTGATGTCGCGAACAGTTATCACATTGCCAAGAAAGCGCTTCCACTGATCGCTCATTCGATTCCAACGCATCTTCAGGATTCTGTGATCGGCGGATCGAACCTTGAAGCCGCCGGCCTCCTGACGCGGCGGATCGTCCTTGGCCGAGACCATGTTTCGCAGCCCAAGGCCGTCGATGACCGTCGCCAGCGCTTCGAGACCGGCGTCGGATTCCAGTCCGAGCAGCACCTTCGCCGAAGGGTTGGCACGCTCGATTTCGCCGGTCTGACCCAGGATGATCAGCCCTTCGGTCATGTTGTCGATCGCAACCGCAAGTTTGTCCTTTTCAGACTCCACGAGCGCCTTGACCCCGTCCTGCACAATGTCGATCTGATCGGCGATGCTGCCCTCGATCTGCTGCTGCAACTGCGACAACTGCATTTGGGTATTGTCCAGTTCCATGAGCAGGCCGCTCAGCACGTCCTCCTTTGAGAGCACCATAGGGCCGGCCGACTCGCCCTGATTAACAACTATACTGTCGCATCCGATTTCCTGCATCTTGCGCAGCGCCTCGCTGACCGGGGTATCCGGAGTCACCTTGAGGTGACCTTCCGGTGGAATTGGCGATCCTTCACCGTTAATCAGATCGGAGATTCTAACCATCTTGGGCCCGTCAGCGTATCACTATCGCGGCCGGGGCACGCTGCCCGGACGATTACGTAAAATACTAATCGGCTGAAACGACGCCCGTTTTAACCGAAAATAACGACGCCGAGCCCCGCTGCGTCTCGAAGGCCAAACAGCCCGCTAAAGCTGTATTTGCGGCTTTTTACTGGACGTTTGGTCGGCAAACGGGGCTTGTCTTTTGCGCTTCCCCCGAACGCCGCCAGAACTCCGCCATCCCCGATGCGGTGATAATACACACAAATACGAACAGCGCCGCGGGAATCGCCGCCTCCTCACCAAGGTGATTCAGCGCAAGCACCGCCCCAAGCCCTGCGTTCTGCATACCTATCTCGATGCTCAGCGTCCGCCGCCGCGCAACGCCCATCCCAAACAATACGCCAACACCGTAGCCGCTGGCCATCCCATAGAGGTTCAGCAGCACTACCACCGCGACCACCGACAGGGTCAGCGTCTCCAGACGATCCCGGTTCCGCGCGATCACAACGGCGCAGATGAACATTATGAACGTAACCGAAATAGCCGGGAACACGCGCGATACCCGGTCGACCTTATCCCGCAGGACCTGCCGAACGCCAAATCCCAACCCCAACGGCAGCACAACCATGCAGATCACCTCAATGAACATCCGCCAGAACGCCACCGGCATCCGCGCACCCGCAAGCCAAAGCGTCAGCGCAGGCGTAACAAGCGGACACAGTAGCGTCGAGACAGTCGTAAGCGAGACGGAATACGCCGTGTCTGCCCGCGCGATGTAGCTCATCACGTTGCTCGACATCGCGCCCGGAGCACAGCCCGCCAGAATCAGCCCCGCCGCCATCGCATCCGGCAGTTGAAACACATTCGCCAATGCGTAGGCCCCCAACGGCATGATCGTAAACTGCGCAATTGATCCCGCCACGACGATCACCGGCCGATGCACGATTCGCCTGAAATCATCCACGCTGAGCACCGCCCCTATGCCGAACATCGTAAGCGCAAAGAAACACGTCATTACGATCGGCCTGACCATAAAAGGCCCGGGATAGAAGTACGCCGCTACCGCAAGCAGCATCACCCACAGGGCAAAGAACTTCGTGTAAAAAGCCAGGACTCTGTCAAACATAGCTATCTCAGCGCATTCGCCACGCGGACGACGTCAACCATTTCCGGCACGTCATGCACCCGCACTATGGACACCCCAGCCGCCGCCGCAATCGCCACTGTCGCCGCCGTGCCGAATACCCGCTCGGCGGGCACGTCCTTGCCCGTAAGCCCGCCAATGAACCGCTTGCGGCTCGTCCCCAGTACCACGCGGTAACCAGACGCGACAAAACGGTCCAGGTTCCTGAGCAGTTCCAGATTATGCTCCGCCGTCTTGCCGAAGCCTATTCCCGGGTCAATGAATATCCGCTCGGCGGCTATGCCGAACTGCTGGGCGCGTTCGGCCCGATCCAGCAGTAAAACCAGCACCTCCGAAACAACGTCCTCGTATTGTGGCGCCTTCTGCATGGTTGCAGGCGTGCCCTTCATGTGCATAAGAATCACCGGCGTCCCCCTCTCCGCCGCCAGCCGTGCCATGCGCTCGTCCGCCAGCGCCGTAATATCATTGATCATCGCCGCCCCGGCATCCAGCGCCGCCACAGCCACGTCCGGATCTCTTGTATCGATACTGATAACTGCGCCGCCGCCCTTTTTCAGTCGTTCGATAACCGGTATCGCCCTCCTGATCTGCTCATCCGCCGCCACCGGCGCCGCCCCCGGCCGCGTCGACTCCGGACCAACGTCGATTATCGCCGCCCCCGCCTGCGCCATGGCAATGCCCCCACCCACCGCCGCAGCCGCATCGAGAAACCGACCCCCGTCGCTGAACGAATCCGGAGTCACGTTCAGAATACCCATCACCAGGCACCCCGCCGCAAAATCCAGGCGTCCCCCCGCCCACTCTAAGACTTCGCTTTTCGCCATGCCTTTACCGCCCGTGGAACTGTCAACCCACCTTAAACCCGATCCCGGCCAGCTTGCGCCCTAAGGCACCGCCCGCATCCGCGCCCAGAACCGTCGTATTCTGAAACTCCCGCCGCACCGGATAGTTCTTTCGCAAGTCATCGAAGAACCTGCCGCGCTCCTCTTGGGGGACCAACAGAATCTCCCTCGTATTGAAATCGTCCCGATTGATCACATACACCTGCTGCACCACATCATGGATCACAGCCTGCTCGTCGGCGGCAAGTCTCTCGATATGTATAACCGGCACGGGCGGCGCCGGCAAGAAATCCCCCACGTCATGGCGCGCCTCCAACCCGAAATGCTCGCACATCGCCCGGTATATCATGATCAACCCCAACACCTTGCCGTCGAACGAATAACCGGCGATATGCGGCGTTGACAGGTCGACCTTGCGAATCAGCTCACCGTCGATGTTCGGCTCGTTCTCCCATACGTCCAGAACCGCACCGCCCAACCGGCCGCCGGCTATTGCCCGCTTCAATGCAGCCGTATCCGCTACCGCACCCCGCGATGTATTTATGAAAAAGCACCCATCCTTCAGCGACCCGAAAAACACCTCATCGGCAAGATGATACGTCCTGTCCGCGCCGTCCCGCGTCAGCGGAGTATGCATCGTAACAAAATCGCACCCATACACCTCCTCCAACGGCCGGTACTTCGCATCGCCTGTCTGCCGCGCAAGCGGCGGATCATTCAGCACGCAAGTCATCCCCAGCGCCTGAGCCTTCTTCACCACCTTGCTGCCCACGTTCCCGACGCCAACAACACCGATCCGCCTGCCCGCAAGATCGACCCTGTGCTTCCTGCCCAAAGCCAGAAGAGCAGCAACAACGTACTCCGCCACCGAGTTCGAATTCGACCCGGGCGCCGACGCAAACCCCACGCCCGCCGACGCAAGATACTCCTGATCGACATGCTCCATCCCGATAGTCGCAGTCGCTACGAATTGCACGGCACTTTTCGCCAGCAGCGCCTCGTCCACCAGCGTTATGCTCCGCACCAGCAGCACGTCCGCATCACGCACAACTGCCGGCGTAATCGCCCGCCCTCCGACGGTCAAAACCTCGCCTATCGAAGAAAAGCAATCCTTCACAAAGGGTATATTTTCATCCGCAACAATCTTCACAGGCAACCTCACACAAGCAGAAAAAAACTCAGACGTGCTATTCTAACGCTCAATCGGCGATTTGCACGTCTTTTTCGTCACCCCAATCCGACACCCGCAATCCGCGCCCCGCACGCCGGACAGGCCGAATCCCTGATCGCGTTTAAACGTATACTGTAGCCAATCCGCTCGATCAGAAGCTCGCCGCACCGATAACACTGCGTCGACTCCGCTCTTGACCCCGGCAGGTTCCCCACGTACACATACCGCAGCCCCGCCTGCCGACCTATGTCCAGCGCCCGCTGCAGCGTCGCCGCCGGCGTCGGCGGCGCAGCCGTCATCTCGTACGTCGGATAAAACCGGCTGACGTGCCACGGCACATCCGGCGACGCCTCCTTAACGATGAACTCCGCAATCTGCCGCAGTTCCGCGTCCGAATCGTTCTCATCGGGTATGATCAGCGTCGTCAGTTCCATCCAGATATTCGTCTCGCTGGCAATGTAGCGGATCGATTCCAGCACCGGCGCCAGATGCGCCTTGCACAGCTTGCGATAATACTCCTCATTGAACGACTTCAGGTCGATGTTGATCGCATCCAGCCACGGCGCGGCAAAGTTGATCGCCTCTTTCGTCATGTACCCGTTGCTGACGAACACGTTGGCAAGCCCCCGTTCCTTCGCCAGCCTGCCCGTCTCTGCGCAAAGCTCCATGAAGATCGTCGGCTCGGTGTACGTGTACGCAATACTGCCGCACCCCGTCCGAACCGCCGCAGACACTATCTGCTCCGGGCTGTATGGCTGACCGTCGATCTTGCCTCCCGCGACGACTTCCTGGCTGATCTGCCAGTTCTGGCAGAACCCGCATTGAAAATTGCACCCCGGCGTCGATATCGAGAAACTCCGGGTCCCCGGCCGAAAATGAAACAGCGGCTTCTTCTCGATCGGATCGTCGCCCGCCGCACAAACCCGGTCATAAACCAGCGAATACAAGACGCCGTCAATATTCCTGCGAACAGCGCAATGCCCCACCTTCCCCTCGCCGATGCGGCAATGCCAGTTGCACAAAAAGCAGTGAACCTTCTTATCCCCCGCCGCCTCCCATAGCACCGCCCTCTTGAGTTCCCGTCCCGCCATCCTCTGGCCCCCTTAATCCGCAATGAACGTTATCGCCGGCTTCGTCTCCGCCCGCGACAGAAGACCAACGCCCCACAACAGAAGCACGATCCCAACGATCTGCATGCCCGTAACCGTCTCCGCGGGCACGAACAACACCAATACCGCCGCAAACAGCGGCGTCGACAGTTCCAGCGCCGCCACCTGGGCCGCCTTGACGCGTTTCATCGCCTCGTAATACAGAATCGTACCCGTCGCGCTGATCACGCCCACCGCCACCTGATAAACATTCACACGCAGCGCGCCGCCCGACCACACAAGGTATATCGTAAATACCGCCGAAGCAATCAAATAACGATAGAACGTGATCACACCCGAATGCACTTCACGCAGATACTTCCGCATAGTGATCGCAGTCGTCGCCCACAATACCGTCGCCGCCAGCACATAAAGATCGCCCGCACTGCCAAGCCGGATCTGCACCATATTGTCCCAGGTCCGCGTCGTAACAAGCAGGCCCGATATCACCATGATCCCGATGCCACAGTAGTCACAACGCGTCAGCCCCTCGTGCAGCACCACGAACCCGAACAGCACTATGAAGATCGGCTGCATGTGCGCAATCAGCACCGCATTAATGACCGGGACCTTCGTCAGCGCAAAGAAGTAAAGCGTATCCGCGATCACCGTTCCCGCCAGACCGATGTACGCAAGCCGCGGTATCTGCC
>JAWLHD010000134.1:0-9276 GCA_041690555.1 Anaerohalosphaeraceae bacterium | reverse complement strand
CGTTGAGCCCGCTCCAAGTGGATTGCTCGAGTGTGCGTGCTCGAATGTGGGTGGTTTCGGTAAGTAGAATCGGGTCGGTGTACTCAACGGCGGCAGGGCTGAAGTCATTTCCGGGGACGATCTCGTCGCCGACCAATTCGATTGAAACGAGGAAGTCGTGAAGGTCGTCTGAATGATTAATTCCTTGAACAGCGAGAACGTTGAAGCCTTCGCGGAGAAGTGTTCTGTGGGGGGTTATGTCGAAATCCTGCCATTGTGCGGCCTGGCTGTCGTCGCGAGGGGCGTCAGCCGAAGAGTCCCATCGCGGCAAGCCGGTGAAACTACCGCGGGCGACCTGCACACCATTTAGCCAGGCGACGAAAGCATCGTCATATCGCATCCTGAGGACCAGTCGGGCCAGTTCGGCCGGCTTGGCTGTGAATGGGACCCGTATAAGACATGAACTGCCGATCATTTCGTGCAAGACGTCGATGCCGATAAGCGGTGCATAACTTACAGGGGCGTCGGGGTCGGTTTGGTATCCAACGGCGCCGGCGCCCTTGATCCACGTGCCGTCGTCGAAATCCGGTTGCGTCCAATCATGCATCGGCCATGACAGGTGCGGGCCATCTATGATCCGTCGCGTGAGACCGGGCGATTGCCAGGCAACGGCGAGGTTGTCGCCACCGGAGCCGTCCTTCTGGAGTGCTTCGATGTAGTAGCAGGTTCCGGCGGTGAGTTCAATCGGTGCGGACTCTTGTGAATCGTATTTGTCCCACTTGCGTGACTTTGTCCAGCCGGGGACATTGGCGATCAGCGCGGCGTTGTCAGGGTCGTCGTCGGCGCTGAGCCAAAGCTCGCCCTGGTCGTCGCTGGCGATCCAGAACGTGTAGGTCTGTGTCTGCGGTGGGGTGAGCCATGCGCGCATTCGCGTTCCATAGTAATCGTTCCAATTGGTCGGGGCCTCGAAGGAACTCATCAGTTCGGCGCCCGACGGATTGTCGGGGTAGTCGGGATGTGAGGTAAGCGAGGCGATGGTTGTGCCACTGATGTCGTCGTACCACTGGCGGAGAGCGAATCCGTCGCCGGAGTCTTCGCCGTGCATGGGAAACGAGATGTTCTTTGGGGCATCTTCAGAGATGAAGGTTACGGGAGTTGTTTGCGAGGCGGCGGGCGCTCGCGGATCGCTGCCATCACGCGTGTAGTACATTGTGCCGAATGGGTGCGGATTCTGCAAAGTGAGTATATCGCCATAGGCGAGGTCGCCTCCCTGCCGGGGGCTTCCATTTACAAGGAACCGGGGGCCTTCGAAGGTGAAGAGCCTTTTTTCCGTGAGCGACTGCAGCACTCGTATGGGTCGTTGATGCGCCCACGTGTCGCGGATGAAGGTGTTCATGTTGGGCAGGACGCCGGACATCTCGGCACGGAGTTCTTCGAAGCGGGCAATTATGTTCTGGTGTGTCAGTGCACCGCCGTTGAAAAGGTGTTTTTGGACACGATCGGCGAAGATGAGTTTGAACTCGGTGTTGTTGAGGAGTTGTTCGTAGAGGATTATGATGGGCTGGATATTGCCGCTGCCCGTGGGGGCCTTAAACGGGCTATCGAGGGTTGTCGTCTTGAAGCTGTGCTCTATGTCCCAGACGTAGAACCGCCAGAGGCCCAAGGGTCCTTCGGATCGCTGGCGGGCGGCGGCCCAGTTGTTGTGGGGCCAGTCGTCATGGTGGCAGTAGCCTTCGAGGATGAGATAATCGACGAACCATGGGATATCCATTCGGCGGGAGATCTCTTCGTAATACGGCATAAGAGTCAGATCATGCATGAGAGCGAAATCGAGCAGATCGGTGAAGGACTGCATGTCGCCGCTGCGAGCGTCGACTCTGTATGGCCGATCGACCGGATCGCCGGGCTTCCATTCGTAGTTGTCGTCCTCGGGGCGCCAGTTAGCGACGACATCCCAGGGGAGATGGCTTTGCCACCGGGTCTGCATCATGTGTTCATCTATTCGCTCGCAGGGATTGTAGTAGCCCTGATGGCGGCCGTTGATGAAGAGGTTGGCGAATGTTCCGGTACAGGCTTTGCCGCTCATGTCCTTTTGCAGGCGGCGTCCCAGTTCGTCCTTGATGAAGGGGTTAACTTTGTCGGCCTGGCCGGCCCGGAGCACGACGCGTTTGAATCGGTCGACCGGGGCCGACGGTATGATCGGATATTCCAGCCATGACTGGTCGTAGTCTTTGCGGAAGTAGAGGCGGAAGCTGAACTTGGAATCGAGAGTGAATCGCGACCGCGAATATGTGCTGCCGCTGATTCTGATTCCGCAATCTGCCTGAAAGCCGGAGTTATCGGCCGGGTGAATCAGTTCGACGGATACAGGGCGTTCGAAGTCGAGGCCGTGGCCCATGGGATTGTTGTAGTCGCCGGGATACAGGGGGACCCACGATACATAGTTTCCTGTATAAACACCTCCGCGGATGGCGCAGATGCCGTCCGGCATGTAAAAAGTGCCTTGTTCATCGCCGACAAGTGAGATGGCTGGCAGCGATCTTTGCGCGGTTGAGGCATTGAGTATCCATGTGGTTGTGCAGATGTCTGAGGGCATCCAGCCGGGGCGGTGCGCGATTGCGCGCAGCACCGTCGTCGAGTCGATGTACAGAGGCTGAGTGTAGATTTCGCCGTTTGTCGGTGTCGGCGCGGCGCCATCGGTTGTGTAGCGGATAATCGCTTGTGGGGTTGCGCAGGAGATGGCACCGTGAAAAGGGGCATCGTAGAAGCCTCGGCCTACGCTGAAGCTGATGTCGTCGACGATTCCCTCGAATGCGTCTATGTTGGGCGCACCAGGCGTGGGCGATGCAAAATACCGGTGCTGGTTCTGGTATATACCGTACGAGACATCGCGCCGCTGCGGGGGGAAGCCGAATCGGCCGGGCTCAAACTCGTACATCCTGAATTCGCAGGCGACGGTCTTGCCGTCGGGCTTTATCAGGGCGACATACTCGCCATCCGCATTCAGCTTGAAATTCGTATGAGGCCGGCCTGCGGCGCCTGATCTGTTCTTGCCGGATGCGAATACGATGAGAAATCCACCGGCTGGTATGATATTGGCCGGGGCAAAGGTCCATTGGGCGGGCTTAAGGGCGTTGTCAGTCAGATGCCAGCCGGACAGGTCGACGGGGATGGAGGCAATGTTGTGCAACTCGATCCAGTCGGAGGCATCGCCGTCTTCATCCAGCAAGTCTCCGGGCCGGAGAGGTTCGGTGCTCCCGTTTGACGCCATGAATTCGGTGATGATGACAGGTCCGGCGGCGTTGCGCCAGTCGCGGGCGAGGGTCGCGAAGTCGGACATGTTCGCGGGATTAAGCCATTCTCGGGCCAACACAGACAGATCGGCCGCGTCTACGCGACAATCGCCGTTGATATCGGCATCCGGGCAGGCCTGTGCGAAGGCCGTCGGCGGCGCAAGCAAGACCGCGGTCAGCCCCGACAATATTGCATAAGTCAGTAGTCGCACTTACCCGCCTCGCATATGAATTACTGCGCACACTTATTATAACAGAAAGCGGAAGAGATTGCCGCAAAAAAAAGGGTCGGGACCGACGCGGTCTTCAATCTCAGGGACTTGCAAGCCGACGGGCAGAGCAAATTCTGCTCAGTGCGAAAGCCTGGAGGATATACAAGGTCTTTGGTTACCTTAGGGCGTTCGCTTGGTTGGTTGGCAGATATTGTGGCGAAAAGTTTGAAATTGGGCGAAAAGCCGGGTAAAATGTATTGTTGGTTAGGGTTTTGCCGGCATTACAAAAGGGAGCATTCGAGGATGTGCGGGTATTTAGATCGGCGGAAGTTGTTTAAGGCAGGTGCGGCGGCGGGCACAGCGGCGGTGCTGGGAATGAGCCTGGAGGAGAGGGCTTTGCTGGCGGGCGGGGGCGTTGCGGCGCCGACGGGGCCGGCTGAGAGCGGGCCTATGGGCAGGATCGGGGGCGTGGAGATCAGTCGGCTTATCTGCGGGGGGAATCTGCTGAACGGGTATGCGCATGCGCGCGATCTTATCTATGTGTCGGAGCTGCTTAGGCAGTATTTCACGGATGAGAAGATCATGGAGACGTGGCGGCTTTGCGAGTCGGCGGGGATCAACACGATGATTTCCACGTGCGACTGTCCATACAGCGGGGGGAAGGATCCGACGGTTCGGCTGCTGAACCGGTATCGGGATGAGGGACGCGGGCGGATGCAGTGGATCGCGCAGTGTCAGCCGGCGGGCAAGGGCATGACGGACACGATGCAGAAGGCAATAGACAACGGGGCGGTGGGTGTGTTCCTGCAGGGGGAGGTCGGGGACCGGTGGGTTCGGGAGCACCGGCTGGACCTGATTGAGAAGATCGTTACGTGGGGCAAGGGCAAAGGGGTGCTGGTGGGCGTCGCGGGGCATTCGGTCGACGTGCCGATTGCGGTGGAGACGGCGGGGATTCGGGTGGACTTTCACATGAAGACGCTGCATCATCAGAACTACTGGTCGGCGATGCCGGGGGATCAGCAGCGCGAAGTGAGCCTTAACCCGGCTGATAATTACTGGTGCCGGACACCCGAGCAGACCATTGAGTTTATGAAGGAAGTGAAGACGCCGTGGATCGCGTACAAGGTGTTGGCTGCCGGGGCGATTCGGCCGGCGAGCGGGTTTGATTATGCGTTCAAGAACGGGGCGGATTTCGCATGTGTGGGCATGTTTGACTTCCAGGTCAAGGATGATCAGGCGGCGGCCAGAGAGATCGTCGCGAGGCACAAGAACCGGACTCGCCCGTGGCGGGCGTGAGAGGCATTCAAGAGTAAGGGGAATCGATCTTTACTGCTTAAGGAGCAGAATATGTCACAGAGTATTGACAGGCGTGGTTTTATGAAGAAGTCGGCGGCGATCGGGGCGGCATCGCTGGCGCTGAGTTTCGAAGAGCAGGCGCTTTTGGCGAATACGGGGGCGTCGGCGGGCGGCGTGAAGAAAGCGGCGGGCAAGATGAGCATGGGCAAGATCGGTGATCTGGAGCTTAGCCGGCTGATCTGCGGGGGGAATTTGATCAGCGGTTATGCTCACAGTCGGGATTTGATTTACGTTTCGCCGCTGCTAAAGCATTATTTTACCGACGAGAAGATCATGGATACATGGGAGGTCTGCGAGCGCAACGGGATCAACGCGTGCACGATCTACTCCGGGGACCCGAAGGCGGTGGAGCTTTTTGCCCGATACAAGAAGGAGCGCGGGGGTAAGATGGTTTGGCTGGCGCAGACGGGTCCGCAGGCGGACACTATCGAGAAGACAGTCGACGAGGCGATGGAGAACGGCGCCGCGGCGATTTATCTTGTGGGGAATATGGGCGACCGCTGGACGTTTGACAATCGCATTGATTTGATCGACAAGTTCGTGCGATACGTGAAGAAGCAGAATGTGCCGGCCGGGGTTGCGGGGCATTCGATCCATGTTCCGATAGCGGTCGAGACAGCGGATATTCCGATCGACTTTCATTTCAAGACGCTGCACAGCAACGAGTACTGGTCGCGGCGCCGGCCGGAGCAGACCAAGCCTGTGATCGAAAGCTACGGCACCGACAACTTCTGGGAAAGGACGCCGGAGGAGACGATTGAGTTCTTCAAGGAAGTGAAGAAGCCGTGGATCGCGTACAAGGTTCTGGCGGCTGGGGCGATTCATCCTCGGGACGGGTTCAAGTACGCGTTCCAAAACGGTGCGGATTTTGCGTGCGTGGGGATGTTCGACTGGCAGATCGCGGAGGACGTTCGGATTGCGGATCAGATCGTGGGGCAGGCGCGTGAGCGGCAACGGCCGTGGATGGCTTGATCGGATGGGAATACCCGGCAGCGCCGGCATGAAGGAGCGGACATGAAAGATATCCGTGCAGCGGCGGTTCAATTCGAGCATTCGAACGGTGACAAGGAGGCCAACTTCAGGAAGATCGAGGCTTTTGTCGGTCTGGCGGCGGAGCGGGCTGTTCAACTGATCGTGTTTCCGGAGTGCTGCATTACGGGGTACTGGCACCTGCGGCGACGGAGCAGGGACGAGCTGCTGGAACTTGCCGAGCCTGTTCCGGACGGTGCTTCGTCGGTGCGGCTTATGGAGCTTGCGCGGGCGCACGGGATGACAGTCGGAGCAGGTCTCGTGGAGCGCACCGGCGATGGGAAGATGTACAATACTTATGTGGCGGCGATGCCGGACGGGCGATTCGCCAAGCACCGCAAGATACACTGCTTTATCAGCGAGCATTTGAGCAGCGGCGACGAGTACACGGTCTTCGATACGCCGCACGGGTGCAAGGTCGGGGTGCTGATCTGCTATGACAACAACATCGGTGAGAACGTGCGGATTACCGCGCTTAAGGGGGCGGAGGTCTTGCTTGCGCCGCACCAGACGGGCGGGTGCAAATCGCCGAGCCCCTTCTGCATGGGTTTGATCGATCCGGCTTTGTGGCATAACCGGAAGGCGGACCCGGCGGCGATTGAGGCGGAGATCAAGGGGCCCAAGGGTCGCGAGTGGCTCAGAACGTGGCTGCCGGCGCGGGCGCATGATAACGGGATGTTCCTGGTTTTCTCGAACGGGGTGGGCTCGGACGATAATGAGATTCGAACGGGCAACGCGATGATCCTGGACTGTTACGGGCGGACGCTTGCGGAGACGTGGAAGGCGGGGGACGACATGGTCGTGGCGGAGCTAAAGGCGGCGCTGCGGGAGAACTGCACGGGGGTGCGGTGGCGGAGGTCGCGGAGGCCTGAACTCTACGGGCCGCTCACTGTGCCGACGGGCATTGAGCGGGATACGCGGACCGTGCGGTTTGAGGGATTGGATATATAGCCTGGTCTGCCAGGGCGACGTTTTACAGGCGGCATCGGCCAGAAGTTACAGCGGGGACAACTACTTCTGTGTGAGGAGATTGCAGATGGCGAGCAAGAAGGCAATAAGCCGGAGGTCGACGCTTAAGGGTATGGGGGCGGTTGGGGCGATGGGTCTTTTGCATACTGATCTGGCCAATGCGGCGGAGGCGGCTAACGGACGGCATGCAAAGGCGGGTGCGTCGGAGATTCGTGCGGCTATTGCGGAGAAGGTGAATGCGACGCCGCTGATCGATACGCACGAGCACCTGATCGAGGAGAAGGGAAGATTCGGGGGGAATGCTCATCCGCGGGTTCGCAGCGACGACTGGTCACTGCTTTTGAGCCACTATCTGGATTCGGATTTGATTACGGCGGGCATGACGCAGAGGGAGCATGGTCGATTTTTCAGCCCGGAGGTTCAGCCTGCTGACAAGTTCAAGCTGATCGAGCCTTACTGGGCGGCGGTGAAGGATACGGGGTACGGGCAGGCAGTTCGGATCGCGTGCCGGGGGCTTTACGAAGTGGATGACATCCGGCGTGAGACGATCAAGCGGATTCAGGAGGGGTATGAAAGGGTTCGCAGTCCCGGGTTTTACGAGCATATCCTGCGCAAGCTGGCGGGGATCGAGTCGTGCCACGTCAATTCGCTGGAAGGGCCGCCTTTTATGGAGACGGCACAGCCGAGGCTCTTAATGCAGGATATCAGCATAGTCGGCATGTTCGCGGGGCCGAACATCGGAGCGTATGCAGGTCCGGCGGGCATCAAGGTGGAAGGGCTTGCGGACTGGCACCGCGTTATCGACTGGTGGTTCGAGAAGTATGGCAGATACGCTGTGGCGGTGAAGAGTCAGAACGCGTACAGCCGGGATATCGATTATGCGCGCGTGGGGCCGGAAAGGGTCGACGAGGTTTTTAAGCGGCGGCTGTCAAATGAGCGGCTCAGCGGGGAAGAGTCCAAGGCCTTGCAGGACCATTTGTTCTGGTATGCGGTGGACAAGGCGACGGAGCACGGGCTGCCGGTCAAGCTGCATACGGGCTATTACGCGGGGCAGAACTCAATGCCGCTGGGGCGGCTGCTGCATAACGCCGGGTCGGCGTGTGAGCTTTGCCGCAATGCGCCGCGGGCGAGGTTTGTTTTCATGCATATCTGCTATCCATACTACGAGGAGCTGATTGCTGTGGCGAAGCAGTGGGCCAACGCGTATGTTGACATGTGCTGGTCGTGGATCATTAATCCGGTGGCGGCGAAGGATTTCTTGAAGAAGTATCTCGTTACCGCGCCGGCCAACAAGGTGCTTGCTTTCGGGGGCGATTATATACCGGTGGAGCCTGTCTTGGGACACGCGGTGATCGCACGGCGAGGGATTACGCTGGCGCTTGCGGAGCTTGTCGAGGAGGGATGGATGACGGCGGAGGACGCGATGGAAAAGGCGGATATGATCATGCACGGCAACGCTCGGCGGATATTCAATCTTGAAGAAAAAGAGGGTGTTTTAAAAGAGGTGGAGTGGTCATGAAAGGACTGGCGGCATTCGTTATTCTTGCTTGTATGGTCGCATTGCCATGTTCAGGTGCCAGCGGCTCGGACATGTGGCCGACGCTGCATAATGATTATCAGCGGAGCGGGCATACTGACGAGGTGCTGAAGGGTCCGTTCGAGCGGAAGTGGTTTCGCGATTTTCACGGGGAGATGATCGCGTCGCGGGTGGAGGCTATCGTGGCGGAGGGCAAGTGCTTCGTGCCGACGTTCGCAGGGAATCTGTACGCGCTCGATATAACCGACGGCAGGACTTTGTGGAAGTATGCGGCGGGCGGGCCGATCGGGCATTCGCCGTGCTACCATGACGGCAGGCTTTATTTCGGGGCAGATGAGGGATTCAATGCGGGCAGTCTTTACTGCGTGAATGCGTCGGACGGGCGCCTTGCCTGGAAGTTCGGCACGGGGGCGGGACTTTGGACGTCGCCGGCGTGTGACGGCAAGAAGGTTTATGTCGGCGATCGGGCGGGCATGTTTTACGCGGTGGACGCGGAGACCGGCAGGCTTGGGTGGACTTTCGAGACGGGGTACACGATAGTGAAGCCGGCGTCGTTTTCGCCGGATATGCGGCGGATCGTGTTTGGGTCGGAGGACATGCACGTCTATTGCCTGGATCCTGATGGGCGGCTGATCTGGAAATCGAGGAAGCTGGCGGGTCTTTCGCTGCGCGATCACGGGCCGACTGTATGGAAGGGGCTGGTGATCGTGCGGACAAACCCAGCGGACGGCTTTCATACCGCGATGGGGCTCAACGGCGAGATGCTCAAGCGGACGCAGCAGAACATACCGCTTGGCTCGGATGACAAGGTTCTTCTGGATCAGTGGGGCGACTACATCGTCAAGGAGACGCCTCGTCGGCGCGCGGCCGAGAAAGCGGCGGTGATCGAGTACCTCGGGGC
>JAWLHD010000133.1:0-9295 GCA_041690555.1 Anaerohalosphaeraceae bacterium | reverse complement strand
CAAGTATGAGATACACAGTGATGGCATTGCGGTCGGCGCCGGCGGCAAGAAGGCAGTGGACAGCGTGTTCAAGTTGTTCGCAGATGACTTTGGAGCCGGTGTTTTTCTGGAAATCCAGTGAAGCACTTTCGAAGCCAAGATAGAAAGTCCTGAAGCCGGCAAAGACCATGAGGTCCGCGATTTCAGGCGTGATCAAGCTTGCGTGAAGCGCGTTGGGCGTGTGGAAATTGACGCGGATTCGGCTATCGATGACATCCCTGAGGAAGGGCAGGAGGGTTTCATTGGGGCGGCAGAGCAGGGCGTCATCGTAAAACGCGACATCGACTACTCCCCGCGAGAGCAGGAGGCGGAGGTCGGCCATGCAGTTGGCCGGCGGTCTGGGCGCAAACGGCGGTCCATGCCTGCCGGTCCAGCAGTATGTGCACTTCAGCGGACAACCCGTGGTGAGTTTGATGGTTCCGGTTCGAAGCCGCTCGTATCCCGACCAAAACGGCGGGCGATAATCCGGGCCGGCGGGTAGGCCGAGCAGGTCGTACAGCGGATCGGCACTGGACGTTGAGACGACGAAGTCTGCGCCGAGCGAAGCTGCATGGGCGGGACAGGCCTGAGCGTAGAAGCCGCCCAAAACGATCCGCGTGTTGCGGTCGTGTCGGCGGATGTCTTCAATCACCTCCACCACCCCCGGGTACCAGTAGGTCATCACCGTCTGGACCAGGGCCGCATCGAAGGGACCGTTTGCCACCAGAAAATCGCTGAAGACCTCGCGCGGCAAGCCGAAACGCCGCCATACCCGCGGGATGTCCGCAAATTGCTCGGGCCTGGGTAACTTGCGGGAGATGAAGGCGCCCCTGCCCCAGGGATCGGCTGAGGGTTTGCCGGCGGCGGCGGGATGCAGGCGGTCCAGGTAATCAAAAAGCTTCATATCGGCGTGCGGCGACAGAGTTGCGGCGACGGTCAGGAGCCCCAACGGCTTGAGCCAGAAATCATATGCCGAAAAATCATGGATCGGCGGATTAACCAACAGAATACGAGGCCTCATAGGAGCAATGTAACATCGGCTGGCGGCAAGTGCAATGCAATTGCCGCCTCGGCGCTCCTGTGGAGAAGCAAGGTGGCCTGGCGATTAATCTTCGATGAGGTGTTTTTCGATCAGCCGGCTACGCAGGTCGGAGGCGTCCTTGAAAACAATTGACTGCATTCCGGCTGCTGCGGCGCCGGCAGCATTGGCTGGCAGGTCGTCAATGTACAGGCATTGCTGCGGCGGCGTTTGGACATCGCGGGCGGCTCGCAGAAAAATGGCCCGGTCAGGCTTGGTGAGGCCGACCTGGAAGCTGAGGGTTGGGCGTTTGAACATGCTCAGGATCGGGTACGTGCTTCGCAGGTGATTCCAATGGAGCGGGTCCGTGTCCGACAGCAATCCCAACGTGAAGCGACCCTGGAGGAGGCGGATGAGTTCGGGCATGCCCGCAATCGGCGAGAAGATGCCGCACCACAAAGTGGCGAATTCGTCGAATTCCAACTGCAGATCGAACCTTCGTGTTATACCGCGATGGAAATCCTCGGGTCCGACTTTACCGGTGTTGAACTGGTGCATGAGTTCGTCGCCGAGAACGTCCATGATTACGCGGTCGACGTCGGCCTGTGAGGGCGAAGCGGAGACGAACGATGCCAGCCTGCCCACGTCGACGTCGACGATAACCCGTCCGAGATCAAAGATCACAGCCTTTATTCCCTGCGTGTTTTCCATATCGCTCGTTTCGATTGCGTTGCAGGTCTTGAGCCAAACCGGATCGGGACTATAGCACATGTTTTGGTAAAGTTCAACTGTTATGTGCCGCCGCAGCGGCTGCTGCGATTAAAGCAAGCGCGGGCATGTCGCCGACGTATAAATGAATCGAAAGGGATCAATATGGACAACACACAGGGCGCCGAAAAACGAAGCGAGACGGACCAGTCGCGAGCAAGGGGCATTACGAAGAGCCTGCTGGAGCACGTCGGCGAAATTGCAAGATCGTGCTGCGCTTCGAAGATATTCGTTTACGCGGACGCAGTGGACGCCGGCGGATTGCCCGTAGACGACGACCTTGCATCGAAGGTTTGCTACGTAACGAAGACGATAGAGGAAGACGAATCGCAGAAATCGCTTGGTCGACGTGTAATTCACGTTCCGAATGTGCCGTTGACGCGCATGGGGCAGGTCAAAGTGGCCTTGTTTCTTGCTCTTTCTCGCGGGATCGTCGACCGTGGTGACACCGTGGTGTTTCTGTCAGGCATAGCGGCAAGCAAGAGCCTGGACACTCTGATTGTGACGGAGATCGGGCGCGAACATGAGATGTACATGAGCGGTGATGCAGAGGCGGATCTGCCGGAAGAGATCCGCGGCGAGGTTGTGGAGCGGCTGGTTGAGATTGCATCGGAGCTCGGACAGGAGGGTCGCGAAGGGCGTCACGTTGGTGCCTTGTTCGTGGTGGGGGATACAGAGCGTGTCAGGCCTCTCACGCGGCAACTGATTCTGAATCCATTTCGCGGCTATCCGGAGGAAGAACGCAATGTCCTGGATCCGAAGCTCGAAGAGACAGTCAAGGAGATGTCGACGCTCGACGGTGCGTTCATTATATCGGGCAGAGGGGTGATTGAAACCTGCGGGGCTTATCTCAAGACGGCCAGTCAGCAGGAGTATGACCTGCCGCGGGGGCTTGGGTCGCGTCATCATGCCGCTGCGGCGATAACGGCGGTGACCGATTCGATTGCGTTAACCGTCAGCGCATCGACGGGGACGGTGACGATTTTTCGCCGCGGGGGCATTGTTACCGAGATCGAGAAGCCCGGCGCGGTCGATCTGCGGCCTCGGCGCACGAGTCGCACAGCCTCTGAAACATAGCGGGTCGGGACAAGCTACAGGCACCGGGGATCGAGGACATCGCCGCATTGCAGCCATTCGCTGGCCAAAAGGGCAAGGTCCGCCAAATCGACGTAGCAATCCCCGTTAAGGTCGAACTGCAGCAGGCAGCGGAATATACGGAATCGCGCATTGCTTACGTCGAAGACCTGGGGGTTGACGGCGTTGCTTATGCGCACGTAGCAGTCCAGCGAGTTGGCATCGGGTATCTGCCAGCCGTACACGCCGGTGTCGGGAGCGGTGGCTATGTCGATCCAGTCAACGCCGCTGTTGATTGAGTATTCAAGCTTGACGAGGCTCACTGTGCCGCCGGTTTGCCAGCGGATATCGAAGATGTCGCCGGTCATGAGGTTTTCGCCGCCGTTGGGTGCAAGCAGTCCGACGGAGCCGGGTATTAGGGCGCCGGTCAGCTCAATGTTGTCGATCTTGAAAGTTCCTCCGGACTCGTCGCCTCTTTGGAGGTCGTCCATTCGGAATTGCACAAAAGGCTGGTTTTCGAGTTGGTTGAAAAGTACGACGTTGAGGACGTATTCATGCCACAGGCTATCGCGAATCAACGTTTCATTGTTAAACAGCCTGGTCCAATCGGCTTGCGGATTGGTTCGGTAATAGAAATCGAACGTTGCCGGTCCGAGTCGGCCGACGGTGTCTTCGGAGAAGTAGTCCCACCTGAGTATCATGTCCTGCCAGCCGGTAGTGTCTACTGTTATGACGAGTTCAGATTCCGAGTTGACGTTGTTCCAGGCGGCGGCTCTTCCGGCGGCGTGTTCGGTACCATCGGCATCGACATAATCAATTCCGCTCTTGCCGTTGGAGTCCTTGTCGCCGCCCTGGATGATAATTGCCGGGGTGCCGGCAGTGCGATTTATGACTACCTCTTCTGAGTAGTCCGCGTCGGTTCCAAAATCCCACAGGGCTATTACCGCCGCTTTCACAGGGCAGGCACAAGCAAACAGGACCGTAAAAACCACAAGGCATGAACGAACCGCCAGCTTTTTCATCACTCTTTACTCCCAAAAAGACCGGAACATGCTTATTATACCTGCTTATTATACCGTTTGAGGGGCCGGATTTCAAGTGGCAAGCCAGATCGAACGCAACCGGTTGCCTGCTTGTGAGGCACCAAAGTATCGGCAATAAACGAGATACGGGTTGCGTCTTTGATATGTGCGGCGGAACCACGGCGTCGGAAGTCAGGGATTATTTGTACCTTGTTAACATATTGTCAGCCCGCAAGGGGCATGTTTATCAAAGCCGTATTTGTAAGTTTCAAGGAGATCAAGATGAAGGTGAAGTGGTCGCTGGTATTGGGTATGGTATTGTGCGTTGTTGTCGTGCAGACCGGTTTTGCGCAGGCGCAGGAACGGGCCGCCCGCCAGGGTCGTGCCGCCGCGGCGGGCATGGTGGGCGCGGGCATGTACGAAGGACTGGACCTGACGCAGGAACAGCAGGCAAAGATGGCGGAGATTCGAGCCAGCGCGATGGAGAAGGTTCGCAGCGCAGAGGGTACCGAGGCGAGGCAGGAAGCCCTTGCGCAGATGCGCGAGCAGATGCAGAATGTGCTTACGGAGGAGCAGCGGGCACGGATACGCTCGCGCATGTCACGGCCGGCGGAGGGGGAAAGGCCCGCCGTCGAGCGGCCTGCGCAGGCCCAGACGCCTGCTCGGCCGATGGATCCGCTGCAGTTGTTCGACGCGGTGGCACCGAGGCTTGAGTTGACAGCAGACCAGCAGGCGAAGATCGCCAAGCTGCGGGAAGATGCCATTAACAAGCTGCTCGCCGATATCCGGGGTGTTCTCAATGAGGACCAGAAGGCTCGTCTGACACAGGCGCAGCAGCGGCTGCGTGCAGCTCAGGCCAGAGAGCCTCGTCAGGCGGCAGGCGAGAGGCCCGAAGCCGGACAAGTCCGCCGTGGAGAGAGGACCGAAGGCGCCGAAAGAGCAGAGCGTCCCCAGAGGACGCGTGCCGAAGGCGCTCAGCGGCAGCGACAGCAATAATCCGCGACAGGATGCGATGACGGAGCCGGCGGTACGCGATGCGGATCGCCGGCTTATTTTGTGCCCTGTGGTTTTCGACACATGACGGGCGATCAGAGTGGGGTAGCCACGGCAGTGTATCAGCGGGCCAGATCCATCACCTCGGCATCGGTCAAGGCCCGGGCGTAGATTCTTACGTCGTCTATGAGGCCCTGGAAGAACCTTGCCGTTGGCGGGTAGACGCCTATGTGGACGTCGGTGGAGGTCGGATCGTCTATGATGGTGTCGATCGAGCGATCGGGAACAGAGGTGGGCGTATCGATTTGGCCGTCGACGTAGAGTCTCACATCGTCGAGACTGGGCGAGCCGTTGTCGTCCAGTATTGCCGCGACATGATGCCATCGGCCGTCGCAGACGCAGGTGCCGCCGATTAATGCTCCGCCGCCGACTTCCAGCCGAAGAAATCCCTGTTCCTGAGTTCGCAGCAGCCAGCGTGCTCCGGCTGCGGCGGCAACTCCCCATGCAACGATTTCGCCTTCGGTGTCTGTGGTCTTGATCCATGCGCAGACGGTCCGTGAGCGGCCGCCGCCGATGCCCTTATAGCCGCTGATCACAACGGAATCGTCGGCGCCGTCGAATTCGAGGGCGTTGCATACGCGTCCCGGTACCCAGGCGTCTTCGGTTGTGTTCATCAGAGTGCCGACGAACCGATTGATGCTGCTGTCGTGTGCTTCGAGCCCTGAGGATTCGTCAAACGCGAGATGCAGCATCAGGCCGGGTGTGATGGACAGTAGATAATCGTCAGCCAGCAGGGCTGCATCAGCCATGTCCACAATTCCGTCAACAGTAAGATCGCCGGCAAGCAGGTTTGGGCGAAGCCAGTCGCCGGCCAATATGGCGGCATCAGTCAGATTCACGATACAGTCTTTGTTGATGTCGGCGGGCCGAGCGAAGACTTCGTCGAGCATTGCGTCGCCGCAGGGATTCAGGAATGCAGCAGCCGAGGCGGTATACAGCCGGCGGACCTGACTGCCGGTCAGGGCGACGTCGAACAGAGCCAGTTCATCAATGAGGCCCCTGAAACAGCGCGTGTAGTCAACTCCGGCGCCGATGACGACGTCGCCGGCGGATACGGTGTTGACCGGCGTTGTCGCCGAACTGCTGAGGAAATCCGGCGTTCCATCGATATAAAATTTGAAGTTTGCGGGATTTGTACCGTCCGAAACGACCGCGACATGGCGCCACTGGTTGTCGGCGATGAAACGGGTGCCTACGGCGGCTCCGCCGCCAATTTCGGCGCGAAGTCGGCCGGCTTCATCCGTGCGAATTGTCCATCGTGCACCCACAAGATTAACACCCCATGCAACGATATCGCCGCCGGGTTTGTCGGTCTTGATCCAGGCGGCACAAGTTCGCGGCTGCCGTCCCGTGATGCCCTTGTAGTCGGTAATGCTCACATAATCGTCCAGCCCGTCGAAGTTCAGCGCGCCCGCAAATCGCCCTTCCACCCACGCGCCAGATTCTCCGTTTACAAACGATCCGTTGCGACCCTGGCCCGAACTGTCCGGGACAACAACGCCCGAGCCTTCGTCAAAAGGGTAGTACGCAGCCATGCCCACGGGTTTATAGATCGGGTGGTCATACTGGATAATCGTCATGGCGAGATCTTCATCGACAGCAACGCCGTTTTTCCATGCCTGACCGTCGTCATACCTGTCCCACGGCTCCTGCGTATGCGGCGTGAAGCCGGCAGGATTGGTGAACTCGACGTAATACGTCCTGCTGGGCGTAAGCGGCACATCGCCCGGGTTGTAACTGACTCCGATGAGGTCGGTCGCCGCGGCAAAGTAAGCTCCGTAGGTCCTCTTGGTCGGTCCGATCTGCGGGCCGCCGGGTCCGTCCTCGTGAATTGTCCATGTAAGGTGAAACACGTCAATGCCCGGCACGTCTTCACCCGCGGCGAAGACATCAACCGAGGCAAGGGACGTGCCCGCGGCGACAAAGGTCTGCCCCCAGCGAGCGGCGTGGTGACCCGACTGGAGCCCCCTGAGTTTCGGGAAGTGCTTTGTGTGGGTAACGATCTGGTTATTCTTGTCGACGAAGACCGTGATGTTCAGGTCGAAATTCTTCGGGTTGCCGCTGGAATCATAAGCCCGGCCGTGGGGATAGCTGCCGGCATCCTTGTCGCGGTAGAATATCGCGCAGCCGCCGCTGACCGATATCCTGACAGCGTACATCCTGCCGGGAGTCAGCGGAACCTCGCCGGACGTCCATCGCACCCATTCGTCGGAGTCGCTGCTGAGCTGGTTGTCTTCGCCGGAGCCGATCTGCTTCCAGTTGCGCACGTCCTGGTCGCCGTTATCCTCCAGGATCGACACCTGCGCGGTCTTTCCACCGTAAAGATTCCAGCCAGCCATTTTCCATGACACGCCGCGTACGCTTTGGCCCGTCGCGCGAAACGTCTGGTAAAAGGGCAATCCCCATTCGGTCCACTTGTTGTCGATTCGGTAATACGTCGAATAGTCGACGTCGAGGTCAATGTTCAGGGTGGCGGTTTGACCGTCGGTGATTCGGACGTTTGGCACTACCTTTGGTGAGGCGAAGAAGTCGGGCTGGTTGACCAGTATGGAATACGTGCCTGCCGGAAGGTTGTCGATTTTGTAGTAGCCGTCGCCGGTCGGTGTCTGGCCTGGCGGGGCGCCAAGCCTGCGAAACGGTCCGATAAAGCTATTGTCAGGGGGAGAGAGAAAAAGGTCCCACTCATATAGCGTTTGATAACCCGCAGCGGGATTTCCGGCAATTTTCTCGAATCGACCCTGCCCGGTGATCGAGCCGGCGGAAAAACCGTTAGCGCAGATACAGAACAAGGCCAATATCGGCGGTAGTGTTTTGCTTATCACCTTTCCTCCTGAAAATCAAATGCTGTCTGCCCCATTCAGTATACAATCTTGAGGGGGCATTTTCAACGTTATACATGTCAAAATGGCAGTCGCCGCTCTGCGAGGTGGGGCACTGCCAGCAATTAACGGCGGAAAACGATTTGGGTACGGCTTTTGCAATAAACCGATAGTGAAGTAATAGTAACCCAAGAGGAAGGACTGCGATATAATGAAGTTTGACCGAATAACGATGAAAGCCCAGGAGGCGATAGGCTCGGCGCAGCAGTACGCGATGGCGGAGAGCAACACGGTGGTGTCTGCTCTGCACCTGCTGAAGGCGTTGCTGGAAGACGAGGAGGGCGTCGCGGTCCTGATCCTCAAGAAGATCGGCGCCAAAGTCGAGCGTCTGCGCGACATGACGGCCAGTGAGATCGGGCGACTGCCAAAAGGCTCTACCGGGGGCGGGCTGATCATGCCCGAACCCGCGTTTCAGCAGATAATACTGGATGCGCAGAACCGTGCCGACAAGATGGGGGATGAATATCTTGGCGTGGAGCATCTTTTCATCTCTCTGGCGGAGGTCAAGAGCGACGCCAAGGAAGTGCTCAGCGTCAACTCGATCACGGCCGAGCGGATAGAAGCGGTCCTTAAGCAGATCCGCGGCGGCGGAAAGATCACCGACGACAGCCCGGAGAGCAAGTACCAGGCGCTGCAGCGATACAGCATCGACCTGCTGGAGATGGCGCGCAAAGGCAAACTTGATCCCGTCATCGGGCGAGACGAGGAGATCCGCCGCTGCATGCAGATCCTTAATCGTCGAACAAAGAACAATCCCGTGCTGATCGGGGAGCCCGGCGTCGGCAAGACCGCCATCGTTGAAGGTCTCGCTCAGCGGATAGTGGCCGGAGACGTACCCGCAGGCCTGAAGAACAAACGCGTCCTGGCGCTGGACATGGGCGCGCTTATCGCGGGCACGAAATTCCGCGGCGAATTCGAGGATCGCTTCAAGGCCGTCCTCAAAGAGGTGGTCGCCTCCGAGGGCGAGATTATCCTCTTCATTGACGAACTGCACACGATCGTTGGCGCCGGCAAAGCCGAAGGCGCAGTCGACGCCGGCAACCTTTTGAAGCCCTCATTGGCGAGAGGCGAACTGCGATGTATAGGCGCCACGACGATCGACGAGTACCGCAAATACATAGAAACCGACGCCGCCCTGGAGCGCCGGTTCCAGCCGATGACCATCGACCCTCCGAGCGTCGAAGAGACCATCGCCATCCTTCGCGGTCTCAAGGACCGTTATGAAACGCACCACGGCGTGCGCATCACCGACGCCGCACTCGTAGCCGCGGCAACACTTTCGAACCGCTACATTTCGGACCGCTGGCTGCCCGACAAGGCCATCGACCTGATCGACGAGGCCGCCTCTCGCATGCGCATAGAAAACGACTCGCTGCCGGCCGAACTCGACGCCATCCGAAGACGCATCATGCAGTTGCAGATCGAAAAAGAAGCTCTCAAGAAGGAAACCGACGCCGCCAGCG
>JAWLHD010000132.1:0-9321 GCA_041690555.1 Anaerohalosphaeraceae bacterium | reverse complement strand
GATATTGAATTGGGCGGCGGCATGCTTGTCAATGCGGGGATTCATGCGGTAGATGCGGCGTTGTGGCTGGCGGGGGCTCGGCCGGTGAGTGCGATGGGGTCATCGCGTGTGGTTAATGCCGGGCACCACGGCAATACGCGGGATGTTTACTCGATAACTTATCAGTATGAGAGCGGCCTGATTCAAAATCATCGCGGAGAACACCTGCGGAATACCCATGAGTTCTTATGCCGGTGTGCGGCCTGGGGAGATGCGGGGTTCGCGGAGATCGGCTATATGGGCAAGGCGTGGGCGCGGGGCAACAAAGGCGGCTACGCAGGTGGAGAGGTGGAGAACCTGTACGTGGCGGGGATTGCGCGCAATCTCGACAAGTTCGCCAGGTGTGTCAGTGACGGCAACACCGAAAACGATACGCTGCAGCGGAGCGTGGACAGTACGCTGGCGGTGATCCTGGGGCGTGAGGCGGGGATGCGGAACGGGCTTCTAACGTGGGATGAGATGATCAGGGAGAACAAGAAACTCGAATTCGACACTGCGGGCCTTCAGGCTTGATGAAGTGTTATGTGAGGGGAAGCCATGCGATATATTGTGATGATCTGTGTGATTTCGATGTGCTCAGCCGTTTGCGCGAAGGAGCAAACGGCATCTGCTGGTTTTCGGTGGGTGTCGAGCGAGCCGGTATTGGAGGTTCGGGAGGTTAGAGGTGAGGGGTGGGTATCGGTCAAAGATCCTTCCGTTGTGCGGTATGGGGGTAAGTGGCATTTGTTCTGTACGGTTCGCGGGACGTTGCGGAGTCATGCTGTGATCTACACGGCGTTTGCTGACTGGAGCGACGCGGACCGGGCTGAGCAGAAGGTGCTTTCCTGCCATGCGGGGTATTTCTGTGCTCCACAGGTGTTCTATTTCAGGGCGCACAAGAAATGGTACATGATTTGTCAGGCGGCCGACGATTCGTGGGAGCCGAAGTATGGGCCGGCGTGGTCGACGACCGATGATATTGCTTCTCCGGAGTCTTGGAGCCGTTTGACGCCGATGTTTCAGAAGCAGCCGGAAAACGTGAAGGCCTGGCTGGACTTCTGGGTAATCTGTGATGACACCAAGGCACATTTGTTCTTCACGTCGCTGGACGGAAAGATGTGGAGGGCCGAGACGACCCTGGCGGAGTTTCCTCGGGGGTGGCAGCGGCCGGTGGTTGTGCTGGAGGGGGACATCTTCGAGGCGAGCCATACGTACCGGCTGAAGGGTTCGGGTGAGTATTTGACGCTGATTGAGGCACAGAACGGGCATGGGTGGCGATACTTCAAGGCTTATGTGGCGGATGGGCTGGACGGGCGATGGACGCCTTTGGCGGCGGAGAAAGACAAGGCGTTTGCATCGATGCTTAATGTGGAACAGCGGAGTGGACGGTGGACGGATGCGATCAGTCATGGGGAACTGCTGCGAACGGGATGCGACGAAAGGCTTGAAGTAAACAAGGAGAGCCTGCAATTCCTGTTTCAAGGCGTTCTTGACAAGGACCGGGTTGGCAAGACCTACGGTCAAATCCCGTGGAAACTCGGGCTTCTGAATCCCATTAGGCCTTAGTGGGGGCGGGCGGTTGCCAGCGCGTTTGCGAGATCGGATTTGAGGACTGGGCGGTGAGAGCTGCGTTGGGGCAGTATTGACTTGCCAAACTGGGGCGGATGGGCTATAAGCCTGGTTTTATGAACCTTGATCGGGCACTGGAGTTTATACGGGACATGCGATTTACCAAGACTTTTATACCTACTGTTAAGGAAGTTCCGGCGGATGCTGAGATTCCTTCTCACCAGTTGATGATTCGTGCGGGTCTGATGCGGAAGGTGGCCAGCGGGACTTATGCGTATCTACCTGCGGGTTGGCGGTGCCTTCGCAAGATAATGCAGATCGTGCGTGAGGAGATGGACCGGGCGGGGGCGCTGGAGGTGACGGTGCCGATGGTGCAACCGCTGGAACTGTGGCAGCGGACGGGGCGGGATGTGGATTACGGGGAGACTCTGGGGCGGTTTGTGGATCGTCACGGGCGTGGGAACGTGCTGAGCCCGACGGCTGAGGAGGTTATGACGTATATGGCGGCGGGGGAGATCAATTCGTACAAGCAGCTTCCTGTGAACTTCTATCAGATTAATTTGAAGTATCGAGATGAGTTTCGGCCGCGTTTCGGCGTGCTTCGTTCGCGCGAGTTCATCATGAAGGATGCGTATAGCTTCGACGCCGACGAGGCGATGTTGGAGCGGTCGTATCGGGCGATGTACAATGCGTATTGTCGCATCTTCCGGCGGTGCGGGTTGGCGTATGTGATCGTGGAGGCTGAGTCGGGCGAGATGGGGGGGTCGGGGTCGCACCAATTTACAGTGCCGTGCGAGAGCGGCGAGGACACGATTGTTTATACCGAAGACAACGCGCACGCATGGAATATCGAGAAGGGGCCAGTTGATCCGTTGCCAAAACAAGGTGCGGACGGCGATATCTCACCTTTAGAAGAGGTGCATACGCCAAAGGCGGGCACTATCGAGGAGGTGTGCGGATTCTTGAAGGCGGAACCGAAGGAACTTGTGAAGACTCTGGTTCATTCGATGGATGGCAAAGTTGTGCTTGCGCTGGTGCGGGGCGATCACGAACTGAATCCTGAGAAGCTTACGCAGGCTGTTGGCGGATTGCATATAGAAATGGCCGACGAGGCTGCGGTTGTCAAGCTTACCGATGCCGCAGTTGGTTTTGCGGGTCCTGTCGGGATGGCGGACAAGGTCGCCATGCTATTGGTGGATCCTGCGGTTGCGGCGATGGCGGAGGCGGTTACGGGGGCGAACAAGACTGACTATCATCTCAGGCATGTTGTGCCGGGGCGTGATTTTCCGGTGGAGGGTGGAAATGTCCGGGTGGTCGATATACGCAATGCCGTAGAAGGGGACACTTACGAAGGTAAGAGGCTGCTGTTCCGCAAGGGCATAGAGGTGGGTCAGGTGTTCAAGTTGGGCGCCAAGTACAGCAGCAAGTTAGGGGCTAAGTTTCTCGATTCCGAAGGGGTGGAGAGACCATGTCTGATGGGCTGCTATGGGATCGGGGTCAATCGCATCCTTGCCTCGGCGATAGAGAATGGGCATGATGAAAACGGCATGATACTGCCGATCAGCATTGCGCCATGGGAGGTGGTTATCGTTCCGGCGGGAGCTACGGACGACGTTCGTTTGACGGCGGAGCGTATACATGCCGAGCTGCTTTCGCGCGGCGTTGAAGTGTTGTTGGACGACCGCGATGTGCGAGGGGGTGTGAAGTTTAAGGATGCGGACCTGTTGGGTATTCCGGTGCGTATAACGGTCGGGCAGAAATCGCTTGCCGAGGGTAAGGTTGAGCTTCGGCTGCGGACGGATTCGGAGAGCAGGGTTGCGGAGCTGGAGGAGGCGGTGGACGAGGCTGTAGCAATGGTCAGTGCCTTAAAAGAATCGCTGGATGTGGACTCTCAATAAACCCAGTCCTGTGAAGCTGATAGTCGGTATTCTGGCGGCTGACGAGCGGTGTCTGACGGCGGCCCGGGAGGGGGTTACAGGCGAGTTCGGGGCTGCGGATTTTGTCAGCGAGGTGTGGCCGTTCGATCAGACTGAGTATTATCGGGAACAGGCGGGTGAACAGATCCTGCGGCAATTCGTATCTGTGGAGTCGCTTATTGGTCCGGGCGAGTTGTCTGGTATCAAGCACCGGACCAACCGCATGGAGCAGGTGCTGGCTTCTGAACTTGCGGCGGGTGTGCCGCGTCCGGTGAACCTCGATCCGGGTTATGTTGAGCCATCGAAGCTGGTATTGGCGTCAACCAAGAACTTCTCGCATCGCATTTATATAGGCGAAAACATGTACGCGGAGGTAACGCTGACTTACGCCCGCGGAGCTTGGGTGTGTTACCCTTATACATTCAGCGATTATCAGCAGCAAGTGTATCAGGATTTTTTCAGTAGGGTGCGGGCGCGTCTGGTGGAGCAATTGAGGGGGCTTTAGCTGAGACGGATATGATGGATTTCGAGGAAAGGACCAAGCAGCGGTACAGAGCCGATAGCGGGCGTCTGTATCATGAGGGCAAGCGATCGATACCTGAGGCGGCGTATCCGTGGGTCGCGAGGCTTCGTGCCGAGAAGATCGCCCCTTATGTTACGGTGACTGATACGGTTTTGGAATATGGCGTTGGGACGGGATGGAATCTTGCTGCGCTTGAGTGCAATCGCAAGATCGGTCAGGATCTGGCTGTGCATCTGGCGGAGGAGGTTCGGCGGCACGGTATCGAGTTTATCGGCGATTGCGAGGAGATTGCGGCTGGTTCGGTGGATGTTGTGATATGTCATCATGTGCTTGAGCATGTGCCGCATCCTGCGAAGGTGCTGGAGGAAATACGGCGTCCTTTGAAGGCGGGGGGGCGGCTTCTGGTCTTCGTTCCGTTCGAGGACCAGCGCCGGTACTACCGGTATGACCCTGACGAACCGAACCATCACATATACTCGTGGAATGTTCAGACATTGGGCAATCTGGTTGCCGATCTGGGGTTCGAGATTGAAGATGCGCGGACGGGGCGTTTTGGATATGACCGTTTTGCGGCGAACAGGGCGGTTCAACTGGGTCTGGGCGAAGGCGTCTATCGCCTGATCCGGCGTCTTGTGCAGGTTGTCGCGCCGATGCTGGAGGTGCGGATTGCGGCGCGGAAGGCGCAGTAGCGGGCGGTTCTGGTTAAGGAGACGATGAGATCAACACGTTGACGGTTTTGGCAGTTGTGCTTGCGGCGGGTTCATGCGCGTTGTCGGGTGTTTTGACAGCGGCGGTTCGTCTGTTAAGTTTGCGGCGGGGTTTTGTTGCCCGGCCGACGACAGATCGGTATCACAGCAGGATTGTGCCGCTGGGCGGGGGTGTTGCGATCTTCTGGACGATTGCGATCTTTCTGGCGGGCGGCCTTCTGGTGATGAAGTTTTTGATTGCGCCCGGTGTGTCGGCCTGGTTCGATGATTCTGTGACGGTTCATGCGGAGGGCTTCCTTGGGAGGGCGCCGGACCTTCTGCTGGTATTGGCGGGCGCACTTGTATTGCACGTTATGGGGCTTTATGACGATCGCAAGAGTTTGGGGCCGTTCTTCAAATTGGGTATAGAATTTGCAGTGGCGATCTTCGTTGCTTGGTTCGCAGACATCAGGCTGGAGTTTTTCATTCCTAACCGGGCTGTTACGACGACCTTTTCGGCAGTCTGGATTGTTCTGATAGTCAACGTGTTTAACTTCCTTGACAATATGGATGGTCTGAGTGCGGGGATTGCCTTGATCAGTTCGGCGGTTCTGTTCACGGCGGCGGCCTTGTCGGGGCAGTTGTTCATCGGGGCGCTGGGGTTGGTGTTTATGGGCAGTCTGCTGGGATTTCTTGTATTCAATTTTCCCCCGGCGCGTATATTCATGGGGGACTGCGGTTCGCTGGTTGTGGGCTATTTCATGGCTGTTATCACGCTGCGAACGACGTACTATCATGAGGTGCGGCAAGCGGGTCTTTATGCGGTGGGAATACCGCTGGTGGTCATGGCGGTGCCGCTTTACGATTTCATCAGTGTGACATTTCTGCGGATTCGTCAGGGCAAGAGTCCGTTCGCGGGCGATACGCAGCATTTTTCGCATCGGTTGAAACGGCGCGGACTGACGGATACTCAGACGGTTCTGACTCTGTACCTTGCGACACTTTGTACGGGTGTGAGTGCTGTGTTTCTTTATCAGGTTGATCTTGCGGGGGCACTGCTGATTATGTCGCAGACGGCGATGATACTGGCGATAGTTGCGATTCTTGAGAGCACGAAAACGAGTTCGCAGGGGCGGCCATGAAAAAAGGGGGTACGGGGCAGGTTCTGCAGAAAGACGACACGGGCTTTGAACGGTTTGAGTCAGTTCTGCTGACTGCGTGCCTTTGTGTGTTAGCGGTTCGTGCGACTTACATAGAGAGTCCTCACGGCGGACTTCTCAATCCGCGTCAGTTCCTGACAAATGAGGCGTTCAGTGTAATCCTATCCGGGATTCTGGTAATTACGGCGGTGGCCTGGTTCGCGGTTGCGTTTTGCCGTCGTACGGTAGTTTACCGCTTCAGCGGGATCGAATTGGGGGCGGGTTTGTTTCTGTTGGCTGGTGCGGCGGGTATTTCGGCGGCGTCAAACAAGCGGGTGGCCATTAATGACCTGGCAACTATGATAGCGCCGATGGCGGCGGCGGTTATGTTGGTGCAGGTTCTGAGTCGGCAGGACAGGCTCAGGGTGGTGCTCTTTGTCATCTTTGCGCTAGGAGCGGTTACAACCGTGCAATGTTTTGATCAGCGTTTCGCCGGCAATGAAGAGATGATAGCGGATTATGAGCGTGATCCACAGCGGCATCTGGAGGTGATCGGGGCCGAAGCGGGGTCATTCGAGCAGATGTTGTACGAGCACCGTCTTTACGGCAAAGATATCCGGGGGTTTCTGACGACGAGCAATTCGACAGGCTCGCTGCTGCTCCTGGCGGCGTTTGCGGCGATTGGTTTTGCGGCCGACTGTATCATGGGCCGGCGAGATCGATCATCAAACGCGCTTATTGCGTGCAGTATTCTGGCTGCAGCATTCTCATGGGCGGGTCTTCTCCTGGTTCAGAGCCGGGGCGCCTTGGGAGGTGCCGCAGTCGGGGCGGTGCTTTTTGCAGCGGCCATTGCTTTTGGGCAGCGGCTTTGGCGTTTTCGCGGTTTGCTGCTGCTGTTGAGTTTCATCGGGGTTCTGGCGGTAATTGCCGGAGTGATTACATATGGGATGACATACGATGCGCTGCCGGGCGGGGCGTCGATGCTGGTCAGGTGGCAGTACTGGAAAGGAGCGGCTGCCATGTATGCCGACAACCCGCTGACGGGAGTCGGCGGAGGGAATTTCGCAACATACTATCTGCATTACAAGATTGCAGCCGCGCCGGAGACGGTTAGCGATCCGCACAATTTTTTGTTGAGCCTGCTGAGTCAGTACGGGCCCGTTGGTCTCATTGGATTTCTTGCGGCGTTTACGGCGGTCTTGTACAGAAGCATCTTTTGTGCGGTCCGGCAAAACGGCGATACGAGCATGAGGAGCAACGGGCATTCGGCGAAGTTTGGCCTGGCGGTCTTGGCGGTGGTGTCATTGGCGATGCTCGTTGTCCGACCGGTTCTGAACGCGGCTGAGTTGGGCGATCGAATCGATGTGATGGTGTATGTTATAGTTATCTTGTATATCGTCCCGGTGATTGTATTCGGTGTGTTTTTTGTGTTGTTGTGGCTGAGCGGTAAGGATGTCCCGGCGATATGGTGCGGCAGCGGTCTGAGTGCGGGACTCTTCTGCGGGATTGTCGCGGCTGCAATACATAATACGATCGATTTTGCGATCTTTGAACCTGCGGTGCTGACACTTTTCTGGATGTCGGCGGCATGTCTGTTTGCAGCGGATTCGCATCGCAAGAGACGAGCGGCCTCAAGGTTTGTGCCGAACAAGCCGCTGCGATTGGCGGTGGTCGGCGGTGCGGTGTTGGCGGCGATTGTGTTTGTGGCCGCGGTGCTGGCGCCGACGGCGGCAGCGGGGCGGCTTACGCAACGGGCGCTTAACGATGTTTTTTCGGTGACAGAGTTGTTGGAGGAGGCGGCGAGGCTCGACCCCTTGAGTCCTTCCGCTCCGTCAATGGCCGGTAAGACATACGTGCAGCGGTACTCAGAGGGTGCGAAGAATTCACTGAATCTGGCAAAGGCGTCCGCTTCATTTGAGAACGCGATTAGACGAGATCCGGCATACTTTAAGCACTACGAGAAGATTGGGCAGGTTCACGAGTTGATGGCGACAGCGTCGGCAGACCAGCGGCGCGACCATCTGAAATCGGCCTTCGAGGCTTTCAAGGAGGCCGTGAAGCGGTACCCCGGTTCTGACAGGCTGCACCTCAAGCTTGGACAACTTGCTGATGCCTTGGTAAACAGAGATGCCGCCATAGAGCATTACGGGCGGGTAATTGAGATCGAAGACGCTTACCGGCGGCAGTTTGCCATTATGTATCCTGGGCGCGAACTGTTCAGCAGATTGGGGGAAAGCAATTATCAGTTCGCCAAGGCGCGGCTGGCACAATTGCGGCAAGAGTAGGGGCGGAACGTCAAATGGATGCGCACCTGTCCGCGATCAGTCTTCTGCTTCCGCAAGTATGTCATCTGGAATATCGAAATTGGCATAGACGTTCTGGATATCGTCGTGGTCCTCCAGTTCTTCCATCAGACCAAGAATCTTCCTGGCAGTCTCGGCTTCGCTGACGGGCACCATGTTCTGGGGCACCATTGAGATTTCGGCGAGTTGGACTGGTATCTGTTTGTCCCGAAGCGCCTTGCGGAGATCTTCGTAAGCTGAGGCGGCGCAGGTGAGTTCGTATGTGTGTCCGGTGTTCTGCATGTCATCGGCGCCCGCCGCAAGTGCGATCTCCATGAGGTCGTCTTCGGCGATAGCATCGGCCTGAACGGTGATGAGGCCCTTCTTATGGAACATCCAGCTCACGCAGCCGCTTGCGCCGAGTGAGCCGCCGCGGCGTTCGAAAACCTTTTTTATTTCCGGGGCGGTGCGATGGCGGTTATCGGTGAGACCGTCGGCCATAACGGCGATGCCGCCAGGGGCGTATCCTTCGTAAAGGACTTCTTCATAATTGACACCCCCGAGTTCGCCGGTGCCTTTCTTAATGGCTTTCTCGATGGTGTCCTTGGGCATATTGGCAGCTTTGGCCTTGTCGATGGCGTATCGTAAGGAAAGATTCTGTGCCGGATCGCCGCCGCCGGCCTTGGCTGAGACGATGATCATGCGGGCGATTTTGCTCCACATCTTGCCGCGTTTTGCGTCATTTGCGGCTTTCTTGTATTTAATGCCCGCCCAGTGAGAATGTCCTGCCATATATGAGCACCCTGATAATCAAACCGTGGTTTCTATTCCTGACTAAACGTTGGCGAATCAGTGGATAACCTTATTCAATGCGTAGGTGAAAATGCCTGAAGCCCCGGCTCGTTTGAGTTCGGGGATGAGCATTCTTTCGACATGGTCGTCGACTATGATTTCTACGGCGACGTAGTCGCTGTCGGCCAGAGAAGACACGGTGGGACTTTTCTCGGCAGGCAGTATGCTTATGATGGTCGCCAAGTCTTCTTTCCTTACGTTCATCTTCATTCCGACCTTGGTCTTTGCGTCGATGGCTGCGTTAAGAAGGATGCAGATGTTGTCGATTTTCTGACGTTTAAAGGGATCATTCCATGCCTGGCGGTTGGCGATGAACCGCGTGGTTGAGGTCATGAT
>JAWLHD010000131.1:0-9353 GCA_041690555.1 Anaerohalosphaeraceae bacterium | reverse complement strand
TCTCCATTTGTTCGGGCGTCTGCGCCACTCTCTTGCTGAATCCGGCGGCGGCAAGCATGTTTTCCATATCGCCGGCTGCCACCGATTCACAGCCTGCCGTGGCCACCATCAGTGCGACAAGCACGGCGAAACACACGCGGCAAACAACTGCTTTCATGTTTACCCCCCCGTATGCGGGCAACTTAACCTTTTGAGCCTTTCCACCCCGCTGTATGTGTATCGAACGCGCACCACGGGAGCTTGAGCGCAAAGAAAAGGGGACCGTCGGGAAGTATTGAAAACGGCCCCGATAAATGACCTTCAAATACACTGTTTACGCAGCCACTTCCGCAAGCGCTTCGTTCATCAGTGCAATCGCCTCGTCGATCTCATCGGTGCTCTTGAACCCGATGACCGCCGCGTCCAGCAGGCCGCACTTCATTGCGAAGTGCACCGCCCGTTTGCGATCCTCGAACTTCGTGAAATCGCCGTTGCCGGAGAGTTTCATACCGATGATCCCACGACCTTTCTGCCGCATGACGCCGACCTGCTCGATAACGGCGGGCACGTGGGAAACGTCGCTCGGCGCGTTCCATGTCTCCGCAGGCGTATCCATGTGAGCGCCCTGCGGGTTCAGCCTCACCAGGTGGACCTCGCACCAGGCCAGCGACGCCGAGCGAGCCAGGGCAGGAAGACTGTGGCATGACACGCCGTGGGACCGGATAATGCCTTTCTGCTTGGCCTCCTCGAACGCATCCATGAAGCGCTTCCGCTCCTGGTCCCAGTTGCCGGTTACCACACAGTGCGTCAGCAGGCTGTCAATATAATCCACTCCGAGTTCCTTGCGGAAGCGGTCAATCGTTTCAAGTGGCTTGTCGCCTCGCGCGGACATCTTGGTCTGGATAAACAGCTTTTCGCGAGGGATACCCTTGATCGCCTCACGGATGAACTCGTGCGTGCGGTACGATTCGGCTGTGTCGATATACGTGACACCCTGGTCGAACGCATATCGCAGCAGTCGCGTAAAACCGTCCTGGCCAAGGGCCCGCTGCACGTTGCCGCTGTTGCTGCCGCAGCCGATCCCTAAACGCGACAGCTTCAGTCCGGTCTTGCCCAGCGTGACCTGATCCACGGCCGTGGGAATTTTTTTCGCTGTCTGTGCCGGACCTGCCGCCTCTGCCGGCGCCGCCGGCGCCATAAGCACACCCGCAACGCCCGCGGTATACCTGAGAAACCCACGCCTTGTCGTCGTATGTCCGTTCATCATTCGCTCCTCTACGCTAAGCCAAATAGAATGCGCCCAAACCACACCGATTGGGCTATTATACGGTGCAGCCGTATTCTTTTCAACAGCCGCCACGATTGAAAACAAATCGGCTTTAAACTACAATCAGGAGAAATCAAAATGGAGGCAACGATGAAAAAAACAAGGGTCTTGTCCCTAACGGCGGCGTTTCTGGCGCTCATTTGCTCGGTCGCCTCACCCGCTGAAATCGCAGGCAAGGCCTATCTGTTCGCCCACATGACCAAGGAGGACTATGGTCGCCTGTACTACTCTGTGAGCACGGACGGGCGACGTTGGACGGTACTAAACTGCGGCAAGCGGATATTCGACAATTACCGCGGACACCCGGACATCTGCAAGGGTCATGACGGGCGATTTTACCTCATTGGCAACTACGAACGCCGGCGGGAGATCAGCCTGTGGGTTTCCGACGATCTTGTCAAGTGGCAGGCATTCGGCGACTTTTCGCCTGACATCTACAAAACGCCTGGTTTCAAGCCCGCCATCGACTACAAGGGCGCTCCAAAGATCTTCTATGACGAGGTCTCTTCGCGATATCTGTCACCTGGCACAGCACAATTCTGCCGCCGATCAAGGAGGACACCGAGCAGTTCTGGCGCGGCATGCGAACGCTGTACGTTACGTCCAAGGATCTGAAGAAATTCACGCACCCGAAACGCCTGTTCGAGTTTGAGATCGCCACCATTGATACGATTGTCCGCAAGGAGGGTAAGCGGTACTGCGCCTTTATCAAGGACGAAAAGTACCCCGACTTCGACTGGCCGACGGGCAAGACGATTCGCATCTGCACATCCGAGAATCTGCTTGGACCGTATACCGAACCGTCGCCGCCGATCACCGGCAACTTTTATGAGGCGCCGGCTCTGATCGCTCGGCCGGACGACAAGGGCTGGTATCTCTATTGCGAGCAGTACCCCGCCGTATCATACGGCCTCTTGACCGCGCCGACACTGGCGGGACCCTGGCACGGCGTGTACTGGCAAGACTACAACCTGCCGAAGAACGCCCGCCACGGCTGCATGATTCAAATCACACCCAAGCAGTTGAATGTGATCTTGGCTGCCTATGGTGAGCAGAGGGCAACAGACCTGTAATGGGGAACAGACATGCTTCCCAAACCGGCAGGGTGTGTGGCGGCATAGAGTTTAATTCCAATCAGTTTGACCGGTGATACAATCAAACAATTAGGAGCAATATAATGAATCGTGGTCCCGTGTCATTCCTGAACAGCGCAAGATGGCTGATCGCAATCCTGACGTTAGTACAATTTGTCGCAGCATCAAAGGCCGTTGCGGTGCTGGACACGGATGCCTTGAAGCACTATGTCGAGCAATTCAACCGCCAGGACGAAGAACTGTACGTTCAGCACATCTCTAATGAGGAGGCATTCTCATTTCTGCGCGACAATATTCCGCTGTTGGCGTGTCCTGACAAGGATATCGAGCGGACATACTATTTCCGCTGGTGGACCTATCGCAAGCACATCAAGAAAACGCCGGATGGGTTCGTCATAACCGAGTTTCTGCCGCCAGTCGGTTGGGCGGGCAAACACAACACGATCAACTGCCCCGCCGGACATCACTTTTACGAAGGCCGCTGGCTGCATGACGCAGTGTACCTTGATGACTACGCCCTTTTCTGGTTCCGCAAAGGCGGCGCCGTCCGCAGCTACAGCTTCTGGGCCGCCGACGCATACTGGGCCAGGTATCTCGTCAGCGGCGACAAGGCGCTTCTTCTCGATCTCCTTGACGATCTGATCGAAAACTACGCCCAGTGGGAGAAGAGCCGCCTTGAACCCGATGGCCTTTTCTGGCAGATCGACGACCGCGACGGCATGGAGGTCTCCATCGGCGGCAGCGGCAAGCGCCCGACCATCAATTCCTACATGTACGGGGACGCAGTTGCGATTGCGCAGATCGCCGCGCTCGCCGGCCGCCGCGAGACAGCCGAGAACTTCCAGCAAAAGGCTAAGCGTCTCAAATCACTCGTCCACGAGAAGCTGTGGGATCACGACGCCCAGTTTTTCAAGACCCTTCCGCGTGACGGCAGCTCGCTCGTTGATGTGCGCGAGTTGCACGGGTATACGCCGTGGTACTTCAATCTGCCCGAGCAGGGGCACGAACAGGCGTGGCGTCAGCTCGCTGATCCCGCGGGCTTCCATGCGCCATATGGACCCACGAGCGCCGAACAGCGACACCCCGGCTTTCGCATTGCCTACGAAGGCCACGAATGCCAGTGGAACGGCCCGAGCTGGCCTTTCGCCACCTCCGTTACGCTGACCGCGATGGCCAACCTTCTCAATAACTACAACCAGAATATCGTGTCCAGGGCTGACTATTTCGAGCTGCTGAAGATTTACACAAAATGCCACCAGCTTCGCCGAGACGACGGCCGCGTAGTTCCGTGGATCGATGAGAATCTGAATCCGCGCACCGGCGACTGGATTTCCAGGACACGGCTCAGGACGTGGCGTAACGGCACATGGGACGCCGGCAAGGGCGGCAAAGAAAGGGGCAAGGACTACAACCATTCGACGTACTGCGATCTGGTCATCAGCGGCCTCATCGGCCTGCGACCGCGCAGCGACAATCAGATTGATGTGAACCCGCTTATCCCGCCCAACGCGTGGGACTGGTTCTGCCTGGACAACGTCCTCTACCGCGGGAGAACCATCACCGTCATCTGGGATCGCACCGGAGAGAAATACGGGCGAGGCGCGGGATTTCACGTATTATCAGATGGGCGCCGGATTGCTCACACCGACGCCCTGACACGGATTATCGTTCCGCTGCCGGAAAAACAGCACAGTCAACCATAACCGCGCCGGCGGCAGCGGCTATTTGGTTATGATGTTCATGATTTCGGTTGGTCGTTTGCCTGACTGATCGGCGACGTCGCGGATTGATGCCTCGGCTGTGGCGTCTATACCGGCAGCCTTCAGCTTGGCAATTGCATCCGGCACATCCACACCTTCCTGCTCGCAGACCTGCCTGATGGTCATGCGGCCCATGCCGCGACCCTCGCTTTGTGACCTGGCTTGCCCTTGTCCGTCGCCGCCGCCGCGATGGTTCTCCGGAACCCCCGCTGCGATCGCATACAGTGCATCGGGCGACATGTTGTGCCGCCGCGCGAGTTCGCCAAAGACCGCGTTCTCCGAAGCACCTTCGATACCGCCCGCGGTGAGATTCTCCAGAACCGCCTCCGTCACGAGTCCCGCTCTTTTGGCAAGTTCATTAACGGTAAGCAACTCACCGTGCGGAATCGGCGGACGTCCGGCTTGTGCCTCCCAGCGGTCCTTTATCTGTTCGTTCCAGGCGGCCACCGAGTCGAACGGCGGCATATCCAGCGCCGCACCCGCAAAGACAATCGCACACAGAACCATCGCCGCCACCCACTCGACGCGAAATGCGAATGCGCGCGTTAAACGGCTCTTGAAATAACTTGTCAAGACCCGCCAGTTGTACGCAATGTGCAAACCGCTTGCGATCACGAACAGCCACGCAAAGCACATGTGCACCGCGCTCCACTGTCCTTTGCTGAGTCCCGCGAGTGTCCAGTTCGTCCAGTTCGCCGTTCGACCGCGAGGCGACAAATAAAGCATCAGCCCCGTTGCCGTCAGGACCACAAAAGAAATGGTTACAGTCACCGATACGATTGCCCGCAGGCTGAATCGCCTGATCCTCCTGCACTCATCCTGCATGTCTTGCGGCGCCATCACAGCCCCCTTTCGATTGTATACGGTTTCTACGTTTTGCCCGAGGCCGCCCGCACGGCGTTAAGCTGCCTGACCAGCGCGGGCAGTTCGGACAACCGCTGTATTCTCGCTATACCCTCCGGCGGCCGTTTGCGGGCGTTGGTGTGGGCATATTTCAACACCGGCGTCATCTTGGCCTTGAGCGCGCCGCGCACGTCCGTGTCTATGCGGTCGCCGACGAAAACTACATCGGTCGGCAGCACCCCCAACCTTTCCGCAGCCTGCCGAAACAGCCGCCGATCCGGCTTGCGGAACCCGAAACTGTGCGAATACACGCGGACGTCGAAGAAATCCAGTAATCCCAACTGTTCCAGATGCCGCTCCAACGCATCGCCGTTGACCCACGTGTTGCTCACGATCCCCAGCCGAAGACCCATCTGACGCAGATTTGTCAGCGTATCAGCCAGGTCGGGTTCCACCTCTGCACGTTTGACCAGCGGCTCGTACCACCGCCAGTTGAGCTCCCGCAACTGCTCTTCCGTCATGTCATAACCGCCCCGGGCGCCTATCTGCCGCAGCATGGCCAGCGAATCCCAGTCGCGGCGCGTCCAATTGCTAATCAGCAGCTTCAGGCGGATAACGCAGAAACTGGCCCACTTATAACGTCCCAAACCTCGAACCGGCTTCCCAAGATGCTGTAGATAGGCATAGGAATTCGTCGCCGCCTCATGGAACAACCGCCACACGTCTACCCGCCCGAATTCCAGCAGGGTATCGCCGAGATCGAAAAGCACAGCTTGTATCGGTCTATCTGTCAAGACGCTCACCGCAGCGGCGGCAGTTTATTGCCGAACGCCTCCGCAATCCACTCATCCATTTCAGCATCTGAGATGGCCGAAGCACGCTCGGCGGCGTACTCGGCATCGATCCTGTCTTTGATCGCAACCACACGCGGGTCGTGCTTCATGATCTCAATCTGATACTTCTCTTCGATGTAGTGCTTTATGCCCGCGGCGCCCGACTTGTCGGTGATCGCAACACCAACCGGCCGATTCAGCAGCTTCAGAGTATCGAAGCAGTTGTAAATCTCCTCATTCTTAAGCAAGCCGTCGGCATGGATCCCCGCGCGCGTCACATTGAAGTCCTTGCCAACCAGGGGGTAATTCGCCGGCAGATCGAACCCCAATTCCTTCTCGGCGTAGCGAGCAAGCTCCGTAATAGCCGCGTAGTTGATCTTCGGGTTCGTTCCCCGCAACTGCGCATGCTCGATCACCATTGCCTCCAGCGGCGGATTGCCAGTCCGCTCGCCGACGCCGAAAATCGAGGTGTTGGCCGCGCAGCAGCCGTGAAGCCATGCCGCCGTCGCGTTAACCTGCACTTTATGCAGATCATTGTGGCCGTGCCATTCCAGCCATTCACCTGGCACACCCGCCGACCGCAAAGCCGATACAAGTTTGGGCACCCCGCGCGGCAGCGAACTGTTCGCAAAAGGCGTCCCGAAACCCAATGTATCGCAAAGCCGGATCTTCACGGGCGAATCATACTGCCTGGAAAGCTCCATCAGCTCCTCCGCAAAGGGCAGCACAAGCCCGCTGATATCGGCACGCGTTACGTCCTCAAGATGACAGCGCGGCACAATCCCCTCGTCCAGCGCGGCCTTCACAACGTCCAGGTAGTCCTGCACTGCCTGCGATCGCGTCTTGCGCAGCTTCAGAAATACATGGTAATCACTGACCGAGGTAAGAATGCCCGTTTCGGCCAGCCCCATCTCTTTTACAAGCTTAAAATCAGCCGCGACCGCGCGAATCCAACCCGTGATCTGCGGGAACTCATATCCCCGCTCCTTGCAAAGCTCAACCGCCTTGCGATCCTTGCTCGAATACAGGAAGAACTCACACTGGCGAATCAATCCGGTCCCGCCGTCAATCGTCTGCAGAAAATCGTAAATCTTCGCCACCTGCTGGGGCGTATAAGGCGGCCGCGCCTGCTGCCCGTCACGAAATGTCGTATCTGTAATCCATATTTCGCCCGCCTCAACCGGCTCGGCCGAGGTGGCGTCAAACGTCATTTTCGGGAATTCTGTGTACGGAAAAGTCTCTCGGTACAGATTAGGTCTTGCCGCATCATCCAGCTTGTACTTCCTGTTTGCCATTGTGTCTCCTGCACTTCATACCTGTGCGGCGCCGCTTCGAGCCCGTGCTCGTCGCCCGCAAACCGCTTGTTTGCCCCCGCGAATCAGCACGAATCCGCGGATCATTAGCCGAGGTGGGATTCGAACCCACACGTCCTTTTCGGACAGGGGATTTTAAATCCCCAGCGTCTGCCATTCCGCCACTCGGCCCCCGGCCCAGAGTATTACTCGAAACGCCTATCGGTCGTTCGCGCATTCGCATGCCCGGCAGAAAAAGCCCGGACAGTCGATCTAACCAGCCCCTGCACTACGGAAAACCGGGAGCGCGGAACCAACACGACCTATTGAGGTCACAAATGCACCCGGGGGGTCTATTATAACCACTCGCGTAAGTCCTGCAATACTCTTTCGACCGATTGCATCATTGCCAAAATAAGATAGTTCTGGATTATAGTTGTCTGCGATGTGCCGGTGCGCACAAAAAAAGCCCATGACTTACGCCCCGTAGCCATGGGCACTCCTCACCGCTCCAACCCGCCATTATACTAATGTGCGGGTGCCACACCTATCGGTAGAATTACCCATTTTGAAAAGTATTTCCCCTGAGACACTGCCTTGGCCGCAGTATTGGATAAAAACGGCCTGATACAAGGCTGCCTTGTTCAGGCGCCAACCCCAAAAGATTTCTTCTGCACGCGTCCCCGGCAGCGGTCACACTCGCATGCCCCCACCAGCCTGAGGCACGTACTGCCCAAAAGGGTCTTGGTTTCTGCGAGTTTGGCCCCCTTCGCCTCCATCTGCCTCAACGCGATCTCCGCCGCGCCCCGGTCATACGCCCCCACGGCGTCCACCAGAACCGTCACCGGCTTTCGCCGCATAAGCAAACCAAGGACCGTATGCTTTACCGCGTCTTCGATCCTGGCCCCGATAACGACAAACTCGTTAACCTGTATCTCCCCCAGTATCCGATCGGCACGCGGCTCTTCAAACGGATTTGAGCAGCGCTTGTGCAGTATAACCTGGTCGTACGTCTTCAGGATGTCGCGCGGCAGGTCCGTGCACCCGTCTGCGGCAAATGTCACACGGTTATTACGAACTGTATAGGGGACCTTGCGGCAGCCTTCGGTGCCGGCAATGCAGAATTGATGCCCATTGGCTTGCGGGTCGTAAATCTGTTTTGTGGAGATCACGCGGACGTTCTTGACCCTTGCCCACGCCATCACCCGCCGGATGTTCTGCAAAACGCGGCGATGGTTGCGAACACAGGCACTGCCGTTGGCCAGAAGAAAGTCCTTTTGCGTATCGACGTCTATGACGATCCGCCGGCGTCTTAATGTTACAACGGGTCTGATCACTTTGCGTCTTTTCCTTCTTTTAGCGGTTATTCCGCCGATGTCCGGTGTTTCTTACGCCTGACGCAGACTAACAGTTCTATCAAACCATATCGAACATCCCTGAACTTGACTTGACGTCAATATCTGGGCAAAATACCCCCAGTCGCTTGTCGACCCTCCCCGGGCGGACGTGCAAAACCGGATTTGTGCTGGCCCTCCTGGCGTGGAATAATATACCACGAACATGAAAAAAAGAAAGCCAGAAGAATACAAAAATATTGTGTTGACGCCAAAAGACCCGTCAGAAAGGGTGGATTTCCTCAAAGTTTTTGGGCGAATCGCGCCCTTGCATGTGGAAATCGGCTCAGGAAAAGGGGCGTTTATACTCAGCGAAGCACAGACTCACCCCTATTGCGACTTTCTGGGCATCGAATGGGCCAACAAGTATTTTCTGTACACTGTCGACCGGATCGGCCGCTGGGGCGTGCTAAACGTCCGAATAATCCGTACAGACGTCGCAGCCTTCCTGCCTCAGAACATACCCGATGGCTCTGTTGCCGCCTTCCACATCTATTTCCCCGATCCATGGCCGAAGAAACGCCACCACAAAAGGCGATTCATAAACAGCGAAAACACAGACCAGATGATTCGCTGTCTGCAACGCGGGGGCCTCATAAACATTGCAACCGATCACGACGGCTATTTCGATCAGATCCGCCGCACGATCGAAGCCGCCATTGACTCCGGCAAGCTCCAGGCCGCAGAGTTCGTTCGATCCGCCGCAGCAAAGCCAGGCGAATATGTCGGCACCAATTACGAACGCAAATACCTTAAGGGCGGCAAACCCATTTACACCATCGCCGCAAAAAAACCAATGTAGCCAGGGAGTACGCATAAGGTGTGGACACG
>JAWLHD010000130.1:0-9361 GCA_041690555.1 Anaerohalosphaeraceae bacterium | reverse complement strand
TTCTCCGCTGCCCAATACCTATACCTCTGTGTGGACGATTCATTTGCCTACGATGCAGATGAGACCATGTATCTGACCGTTCAGTACCGCGACGACGGTTGTGATGCATTCACTGTTCAGTACGACAATACAGACTACACGCAGGGACCGGTCCAGGGAGCGTTTCGCGATTCTCAGATCGTTCGGATCAACGGAACAAGCCGGTGGAAGACCGTTACTCTGACACTGCCGCACTGCCGCTTCGTGAACCGCTGCAACCAGGCCGATTTGCGCCTGGCGCCGACCGGCGGGTCTTTGAGCCTGGCGGTCAGCCGCCTCACGCTCCGGAAAGATGCACCTGATTTCCGCAGTAATGGCGCCGACCATGAACCAGTGCAATAGGAACTTGGGAGGAACTGACTATGACAGTCAATCGTGGCTGTACAACTGCAATGTGTTCGCCAATCCGCAAATTGTCCCTTGGACTACTCTTCGTCCTGATTTACGGCGAATTCTCCTTGTATGGCATGGATGCCGGCTGCGATGCGTCAATGTTGCAGGCTGTTCGCGCCGACTGGTACGCCCAGGAGCAGCGGTTGGGCCGCGCGCCTGATTCGCCCCAAGCCATACAATCCGTGCTCAGAAGGGCGGCTGCCCTGCTAAAAGACATGCGCCAGGCCCCCGTGCCCCCAGACTTGACGGTCGAGGCCGCCGAGCTTCGGCGGCACACCGATCTTGCCGCGCAGGTCGATGCTTTGGATGACGCCGACAGGATCGAACTATACGATGAGATCCGGGCTGTCGTACGTCGACTCGTCGTCAAGAATCCACTTGTGGCATCTCAGCCCATAGTATTTATGCAGCGGCACCGCGCAGTCGGCTATATGCTTTACGAATATCTCGGCTGGTATTACGCCTATGGGTTCGATCCGTCCAACGGGGCGAGGAATTCCAAATTCAGCACGCCGCCGACGGGCGGCGGTGTGTACGTACTGCAGGAGCCGGGACGGTCAATGAAAGTGAGAGAACTCACTGGCGACAGGCTCGGGCCCGGTCACTTCGTGACGCTGTCGATGTCGTTCGATGCAAGGACGCTGTACTTCGCCTTTGCGGATCCGACGGGCAAGGACCCCTATACGCTGCCCGGATACGCCAGGCTGCCGACAGAGCCGGGGGTGAAGTACAACACATTCCATATCTATGCAATGGACGCGGACGGCTCAAGTATTCGCCAGTTAACCGAGGGTCCCGACGATGATTTCGACCCCTGCCCACTTCCCGATGGCGCAATCGCGTTTGAGTCAACCCGCAGGGGCAGCAAGCTTCGCTGCGGCGGCGGCAGTCCTGAGTTCGTCTACACGCTGCACCGCATGGATGCAGACGGCAGAAACATTCGCACTTTGTCCTTTCACGAAACGCACGAATGGCACCCCGCGGTGCTCAACGACGGGCGGATAGTCTACACGAGGTGGGATTACGTCGACCGAAACGCTGCGAAGTTTCACGGACTGTGGACCTGCAACCCTGACGGCACCAATCCCGCTATCCTGTTCGGCAACTATACGACCCGGCCGTGGGCGTCTTACCAGGCCAAGGCGATACCGGGCTCCAACCGCGTCGTCTTCGTCGGCGGCGGCCACCATGCCAATGTCGGAGGAACGCTGGTTGTGCTGGATCCGTCTGGTGCGGGGCTTGATGAGGCAGGCCATGACCGATTCGATTCGTTGGAGTGGCTCACGCCGGAGGTGTGCTTTGCCGAGGCGGAGGGCTGGCCAAAGAGCTATTTCTACAGCCCGTGGCCGCTTGCCGAAGGTTATATGCTCGTGTCGTTCAGTCACGAACCGCTGCCGGGCGGGTATACGGGCAGCTACAAAGAAGGCGAAACCGGAATCTATTACATGGACCGGTTCGGTAATCTTGAACTTCTGTTCCGCCGTAAGGGCATTTCTTCTGTGTACCCGATTCCGCTGAAGGCTCGTCCGACGCCGCCCATCGTGGCTCAAGCGGTGGAGCCGGATCTGAAATCGGAGGGTGAGTTTTTGTTGACCGACGTCAATAAAAGCCTTTTTGACTTGCCGGATGGACGGCAAATAACTGCTTTACGGGTTGTTCAACTGCTGCCCAAGTCCCGGACCGATCATGCGGCTGACCCGCGCATCGGACATCCGAATGAGGCCAATGCTCGTATGCTGCTGGGTACCGTTCCCGTGGAAGCCGACGGTTCGGCGTACTTTCGCGCGCCTGCGCTTAAGCCGCTGTACTTTCAGGCCGTCGATGAGACAGGACGTGCCGTGCAGGGTATGCGCTCGGTCGTCTACCTGCAGCCCGGCGAGCGGCGGTCGTGCATCGGCTGCCATGAGCCGCCCGGTTCAACCCCTGCCGTACGTCGGCCGATGGCGGCGAGTCGGGCGCCCTCGATCATCCAGCCCGGGCCGGACGGCGCCTTACCGTTCTCGTACCCGCGATTGGTCCAGCCCGTTCTGGATCGCCATTGCGTTCGATGCCACGACGGTTCGACGGGGGCGGATAAGAGTCCTCTCGTGCTCACCGGCGATGGCGACGGCTGGTTCAGTGCGTCATACAACCATCTCGAACCTTATCTCCGCTGGCCCTCCTATGACGAAGTAACGCGACCGGGCCGGTTGGGTGCAGACTCCAGCCCTTTAACAACTATAATTTGCCAGACGCATCGCAAATACCTGGATCTCCCCGATGAAGCCCTGCGGCGGGTCTACCTTTGGCTGGACCTCCATGTCCCGTTTTACGGTACGTACGAAGAGGACGCCCTCATCGCCCAGCGCCAGGGGCAACAGATACCCCCGCCTGCGCTGCAATGAGCGATCGATTATGGCGATTCCGATCTTCTGCGGGGGATGAGCGGTCAATCAAACTGGATGTCGGTCAAGACGAACTGGACGTTGGAGTTTCCGTTCCACGTGTTTATCTGCGGTTCGTAGGCGACGTGAAAGGTATCGGCTTCAAGGATCTTCTTTTCGAGTCGTCCCATGTTGAAGCCGACGCACCGAACACTTGCAGTATTGTCGGTGATCGCGATTTGCAGGTGGTCGCCTTTTGCGCCGACGCGGCGGGGCGGCGAGATTCGTCGGACGCCGCGGGTTGCGAATACCGGGCGCGGGTTGCCCTGGCCGGTTGGCTCCAGCAGTGAGAGTTCTCGTACTGCCGCCTGATGGAGATCGGCGATGGTGCAGGCCGCGTCGATGTCAAGGGCATCGACGAGGCTTTCAGGGTTGAGGTTTTCCTGTGCATAGGCCTCAAAAGCGCTGGCGAAGTCGCCTATGCGGTGTGTCTCGATCTTCAGACCGGCGGCCATTGCGTGCCCGCCGAAGCTGATGAGATGGTCCGAACAGGCGGAAATCGCCTCAAGAACGTTAAAACCGGCGATGGAGCGTGCCGAACCTTGGCCGATGCCGTTTGCGGTGTTGATCATGATGGTGGGGCGGAAGTACTCGTCGATAACCCGCGATGCGACGATGCCGATGATGCCGGCGTGCCAGTTTTCGTCGGCCAGGACGATGGTTTTGCGGTCCGGGTGGTTCAGGCCCGAGGCCAGGATGATCTCGCGGGCGTGGCTGAAGATCTTTCGCTGGTGCTGCTGGCGAAGGCGGTTCTGGTCCTTGAGGTACTGGGCGATCTGCGAGCAGCGGAGGGGGTTTTCGGCGGTGAGCAGCTCAACGGCGAGGCGTGCGTGTCCCATGCGTCCGGCGGCGTTGAGCATTGGGGCCAGGCGAAAAGCGATGTGGTAGCTGTCGAGGTCGCGGCCGTTGAGTTCGGCGGATTCGATGAGGGCGACGATGCCGTGGAGTTTCGATTCCGTGAGGGCTTTGAGGCCGTAGCTGGTCAAAATGCGGTTTTCACCCCTCAAATCGGCGACGTCGGCTATGGTGCCCATTGCTGCTAACGTGGTGGCATTGATGAGGAATTCGCGTAATGGACCGCTGACGCGGGGGGTGGTTTTGAAGCTGTCGGCGATTGCCCATGCTAATTTGAAGGCGACCATTGCGCCGGCACTGTCTGGGTTTGGGTATTCTTCGAGGCGTGGGTGGACGATTGCTGCGGCTTGGGGGAGGGTTTTGCCTGGCTGGTGGTGGTCCGTGATGATGAGGTCGACGCCGAGTTCGGCGGCTTTTTGGGCCTGTGCGACGGCGGTTATGCCGCAATCTACTGTAATTATTAGGTTTGCGCCACTTTCTGCTAACTGGACGACAGCGTCTTCGTTGAGGCCGTAGCCTTCGTCGACTCGGTGGGGGATGTAGTACTCAATGTGTCCCCCTAACATGGTCAGGAGGTGCCAGAGGATGGCGACGGAGGTGATGCCGTCGACGTCGTAGTCGCCGTATATTGCGATGCGCTGGCCTTGCGAAAGTGCGTTTTTGATTCGAATAACGGCTTTTTTGATGCCCGGCATTCGGGTCGGCTCGACGAGGTCGGTGAGTTTGGGAGTGAGGTAGGTGCGGGCGGCGGTGTCGGTTATCAGGCCTCTGTTTATGAGAATTTGGGCAAGTATAGTACTTATGCCGAGATTTTTTGCGAGTTGGGGTGCGTCGGGTGCGGATGGTCGGACTTTCCAGGTCTTTTTTTGCATCCCTGCGGCGACGGCCATGTTGGAAACTTCCTTGAAAATGCGGTTTTTATCAGCGATTTCGGCTGCGGGCTGATGATAGTCGAAGGGGCGGGCAGAGTCAATGGAAATGGTTGGTGCGGTTGTGTATTTGTATTGGTTGGTAATTTGGCGGCTTGGAATCGTGTTATTTGGGCGGTTTTGAGGTTCCGGAGGCGGGTTTTTGGGGGGTTTTGACCCTTCGAAGAGGCTCAAAACGCGGCGGATAGTGCTTGTTTTTGCTTTTTTTTGCGCCAAAGGGGGGTGTTTTTTTGCTCAGAAGTGCGCGTTTTTTCATATTTTTGCGCAGGAGTTTTCTTAAGGGGGTGTTTTTTTCGGATTAGTCGGGGGCTTGTATTCTTTTTTCTTGGGAAATGATGTTGACATTAGCTCTACTGTGTGATACAAGGTAGCAGGTATGGTTAGGTATTTGTTGTATTTATGGGTGAATTGTTTGACAACTGGACGGTTCAGGCTCGCAAGGGGATTCTGGAGCTTGCGGTCCTGAGCGCATTGTCGAGTCGTGAGCGTTATGCTTACGAACTTGTTCGACTGCTGGTCGACATTCCGGGTCTGGGTGTGTCGGAGGGGACGATCTATCCTTTGCTGTCGCGACTTCGCGTTCAGAATCTTGTGGCTGCGCGTTTGGTGGAATCGACTGAGGGTCCTGCACGGAAATATTACAACCTTACTGGCGAGGGGCGAAAGACATTGGCTATGATGCGCGGATATCTTGAATCGGTCCTGAAGGGTGTAACGACACTTGGTGAGGGAAAGGAGCAGTCATGATGCAGTGGACAGAGCGTGCGAACGATTTGTGGAAGCGCTACTGCGAAGACGTCCGTGCGCTATTGGAGGGGACCGAGGCGGATGCGGAGGAGGTCATCGAAGACGTTCAAAGACATATCGAGGCGGAGATGTCGGGGGCGGGGGTGATTACGGAGGAGGACGTTCGGCGGATAACATCGCGGATGGAGTTGTCGGCGTCGCAGGTTATCGCGGAGAACAGAGAACCGCGATCAGGTACCGGAAAGGCGGTGTCGAGCATCGCATGGGAGGCAAGCAAGAGAGGCGGCAGAAAGCAGCCGGCGGCGGTGATAATAATCACGATCCTCTTCGGAATAATGCTGCCGATCGGCGCGGCGGCTGTGGAGCTGCTGACAGGGATATGCGCGGCGGTGTTCTTCGATCCGCTGCCGACATGGTGGTATGTCCTGCTTTTCATGCTACTGCCGGCATCGAATCTGGTGTGTCTGGCGGTGATTTGGAATTCGTCGAAGGAGTACGCCGACAAGGCGGGCTATCTCAATGGGGCGGGACTTGGTGCGGCGATTATCTACACGATCATGTTCATTCCGATTCTGCCGATATCGGCGCTTGCGACGATTGTCTACGGGCTGGGTCTGTGCGGAATGGCGCCGCTGCTGGGTCTGATTGCCACGGTTCTGGTTAGATCAAGGCTGAGACATTTGCGTTTGGGCGAGGGCACCGGCAGGCTTGCGGGTCTTTGGAGCGGGATGGCGGCAAGCGGGGTGCTGCTGTTGATTGCAGTACTGCCGGGCTTTTTCACACATCTGGGGGTCCAGATGGCATTGAGCGAATCGCCTGCGGCACGAGCGAAGGGGGTGAGGATGCTTCGCGCTGTTGGCGATGAGAAGCGGCTGTTGGAGATGTGCTATCGCGAGGGGCGAGGCTTCGGTAACAACATGTTCTATTCGCTGATGTTCGACGGGTCGATACCGACGCGGGATCTTCGGGGTGTTTATTACCTGGTGACCGGCAGGGCATTCAATACGATGGCTCCGCCCAAGGCGGGATTTCGGGCTCAGGGCATGTTCGAGGACTGGGACTTCGAACAAGGTGGCGAGGAGATGGGCGGGCAGATGAGGCATTTGTCTCTTATATCGTCTCGGATGGACGGATCGATAGACGCGGATGCGGCACTTGGGTACACGGAATGGACGATGGTTTTCAATAACACGGGCAGTGTACAACAGGAGGCCCGGGCACAGATACAAATGCCTGCGGGCGCGGTGGTCTCGCGGCTTACGCTGTGGATCAACGGTGAAGAAAGGGAGGCGGCGTTCGGTTCGCGCGGGCAGACGCGCCAGGCCTACGAGTCGGTGGTGCGACGTCAGCGTGATCCGGTGCTTATAACGACGGCGGGGCCTGACAGGATCATGATGCAGTGTTTTCCGGTGCCGCCGCGCGGCGGGGAGATGAAGGTGCGAGTGGGGATTACCGTTCCGCTTGAGCTTGTAAAGGTGGACGAGGGGGTATTTGTGCTGCCTTATTTCAACGATCGCAATTTCAAGATTGGCAAGGAGGTTAGGCATACGATCTGGATGGAATCGAAGCGGCCGATTCTGCGGTGGACGGGGGTTGAAATTGCCAATGTTGGGGATGATCGGAAGGCAGATGGTGTGATTCGCGGGTCGGTGGCGCACAGTGCCTTGAAACCCGGCGCGGGCATTGTTTTGGAGCGCGACGACAGCACGGCGCGTGCATGGGCGACGGATACAATGGCGGGCGGTGATGACCTGGTGATTCAGGACGTGGAGCCTGTTTTGCGCAAGGGGGTGCACGAGGTCGTGGTAGTGGTGGACACGTCGGCTGGTATGGCCAAAGTGATCGGGCAGGTACAGGAGGCACTTTCGGCGGCGCAGCCTGATGGAGGAGTAAAAGTCGTTGCGGCAGGCGATGAAGCGGAAGTTGTGGCGGACGGGATAGCAGGCATACGCAATTTGAGCATAAGCGGGGGCAAAGATAATGTGCCTGCGCTGGAACTGGCGTGGGACCTGGCATCGGAGGACGAAGGGGGTGTGATATTGTGGATTCACGGCGCGCAGCCGCATGTGTTCAAGCCGCTGGAAGGATTGCGGCAGCGGTGGGAGAGGCGTCCGGCAGGGCCGGTGCTGATAGATTTGCAGGTGGCAGCGGGACCGAACAAGGTTGTGGAGGGACTGGACGGTGTGTCGCAGGTGGTTTCACTGGGGCGGACGGGAGAGGTCGGTGAGGATATTTCACTTTTGTTGAGACGTTGGCGCGGTGAGGTTCCGACGTTCGAGAAGGTTCGTCGACGTGTGGGCATCGAAGAGAAGCCTTCAGACAGCGCCAAGGAGACATCTTCTCATCTTGTGCGGCTATGGGCGCACGACTCGGTGGAGCGGATGCGGTGTGAGGGCGGCAGGGAGAATCTTGACGAGGCGCTTCGGACGGCAGTGAGATATCAACTTGTGACACCGGTGAGCGGAGCGGTGGTGCTTGAGACAGCGGCTCAGTACAAGGCGGCGGGGCTGGAGCCGGTTGATCCTGAGACGGTTCCGACGATACCGGAGCCGGAGGTGTGGGCGCTGCTGGCAATAGTGGCGGTTGTACTGGTTTGGGTGGTGCTGAAAGATCGCAGGCGAGTGAGGATTGCGTGAGGCGCAGGCTTCTAATATTACTGGCTGCGGCAGGCGCCGCGTGGCCGGTCTGGGGGTGGTATGTATCGCGGGTGACCGACGGGTCAGACGAGCCGTGGGGTATTCTTGCGGTTGTGACGCTGGCAGGGATTGTCTTATGGAAGGAGCTACGGGAGCGGCGCGGAGAGGAGAGTTATGATTTGCGTGCGGCAGGCGTTTTCGTTCTCGTGTATGCGATCAGTTGGTCGTTTGCAATGCCGCTGGTTCGCGGGGCACTGGCGATGAGCGTGATGGCGCTGGTCTTGAGCCGTCTTTATTTCGGTCGGCGGGCGCATATGGGGATATGGGGTTTGTCGATGCTCTCGCTGCCGCTGATGGCATCGCTTCAGTACTATTTGGGCTATCCGCTGCGTGTGGTTGCAGCGTGGCTCGCGGCGAGTCTGATTCGGCTGGGGGGATATGCAGTAGTACGTGACGGAGCGGGTTTTCTTGCGGGGGGCACAACGGTGATGGTCGATGCGCCCTGCAGCGGGATCAGGATGCTCTGGGCGGGCGGTTACCTTGTCTGTGTACTTGCGGTTTTGTGGCGACTGAGCGCGTGGCGCACGGTGATGGCGGGAATGTGCGCGATCGTCATAATCATCGGGGCAAACGTTGTACGCGCGGCGGCGTTGTTCTATGTGGAGACTCGCGGGGCTTTTCCGGAGTGGCTGCATGCGGGGACGGGTCTTGTTGTTTTTGCAGGTACGGCGGTTGTGATTGTGTCGGCGGTTCAACAGATAGGCAGAGTGAAAGGTGCGGCTGCATGAAAGGTGTGAGGTTTTTTGCGGCTGCGTGCGTGGTGGGGGCAATTATTCCATTCTGGGCAGGCGGCGGCTCGGTGGACGTAGCCGCTGATATGGATTTTCCGGGGTGGCCGAGTGAGTGGGAAGGGCATGCGCTGCGGCAGGTGGAGATGAGCGCTCGTGAGAGGCGGTTCGGTGAGTCGCTGCCGGGTTGCGCGGGTGTCTTTACAGACGGTTGCCGGCAGTACATAATCCGGTGGATCGTGAGGCCGACTCGTCGGGTGCATCCGGCGGCAGACTGCTTTGGCGCGAGCGGGTACAAAGTGAAGCATCTTGGCGTGGCCGTCGATGGCGCGGGGCATTCGTGGTCGGTGATTGAGGCGGTGAGGGGCGGCGAGAGGCTGTTTGTTCGTGAGCGGATTTACGACGAGAGGGGGCGGAGTTTTTGTGATGTTTCGGCGTGGTACTGGGCGGCGAGCATGGGGCGGACGATTGGTCCGTGGTGGGCGGTTAGCGTTGTTGAGCGTGTTGGGGGCGAAGGGGGTGCGATGTGGGGAGACGGGGTGTGAGTGGCG
>JAWLHD010000129.1:0-9374 GCA_041690555.1 Anaerohalosphaeraceae bacterium | reverse complement strand
GGTTCGCTTGACTACAAACTTGATGTTGCGTCTGGCCTCTGCAATTTTCCCTCAACTTTGGTCAAGCTGTTTGATGGCCGAAATTCCGGCAAGCTGTTGCTGCAAATCTCGGAAGAATCGCCTGACGGGAGCCCGCTATGAGCATGCCGGCGGTTCAGGCCTTCGATGTGGTAATTCCTGATAGCGCCTGGTCTGATCTGCGCGACCGGGTAGAGGGCGCCCGCTGGCCCGTGGAGCCGGATGACGCCGGTTGGCAGTACGGGATACCGTTAGATTATCTGAAGGCGCTGACGTCTTACTGGGTTAATGACTTTGACTGGCCCGCCGCGCAAGCTGCGATCAATGAGAAGCAGCATTTGCATATATCCCTTCCCCTGGAGGGCGGTGAGCACATCGTGGTTCACGTTGAGAAGACCGCGGCGATCGGGTCGGACGACAAGCCGCCGATACTGCTGACGGCCGGGTGGCCCAGTTGTTTTCTGGAGTACAGGCACGTTACCGAGGCACTGGCGCGCTCGGGCCGCACTGTCTATGTCGCCGATCTGCCGGGATTCGGCTTGTCGGCTGCACCCCCCCGTCCACTTGATCCGCGCCAGATGGCCCGTATGTGGCGGAACATGATGGTTGACGTGCTCGGACACAGTGCTTTTGTGGTTCAGGGAGGGGACTGGGGTAGCGTGGTTGCCTCCTGGCTCGGCGTTGATCACGCGGACGTGGTGAAGGCGGTCAGCCTGACAATGCTTGGCCTCAAACCCGCGTTCGGTCCTGATGACCCGCCCCTCTGTGATGAGGAGAAGGCCTGGCTCAAGGAGATGCAGAAGCGCTTGTCAAAGGACAGCGGCTACAGGGAGGTTCAGGCAACCAAGCCGACAACGCTCGCAGTCGGGCTGGTCGACTCCCCTGTTGCTGTCGCTGCCTGGCTTGCCGAGAAGTATATCGGCTGGTCAGGCGGCCTGGACAACGCCACACGCCTGACCTTTGACGAGATCCTGGTGCCGATTTCGCTCTATTGGTACACGGGGAACATCGCGTCGGCGAACTGGATCTACTGGGCGGATCGAAATATTGGCGGCATAGGCCTGGAACCCGGCCAGAAGTGTTCAGTCCCCACAGGGTTCGGATTTTTTGACCAGGGATTTTTTCCCTTTCCGCCTGATGCCTGGGTGAACAGGGCCTACAATATGGTCGACCGCGAGAACCATGATTTGGGTGGCCACTTTCCGGCCTGGACCCAGCCCGAACTTTTCACGCAGAACCTGCTTGGGTTTCTAGGGAAAGAGGCCGGGGCCTGAGAAATGGCGCCGTGTGCAGCAATCGTGGGTGCCGGCCCGTCCGGAATGTTTGCGGCCGATGCGCTGCTGCGCCAGGCGCCTTCCATGCGGGTTGATATTTTCGAGAGGTCTTTTGCTCCCTACGGATTGGTGCGCACGGGTGTGGCTCCGGACCATCAGGGGACCAAGGCGATCACGCGGCAATTCGACCGGGTTCTCAGCAACGAGCGGGTTAGCTATTTCGGCAATGTAACGATCGGGAGGGACCTGTCCCTCGGTGATTTGCGCCAGGCCTATGATCTGGTTTTCCTGGCGGTCGGAGTCAGCGGTGAGCGCCGTTTGAATATTGCGGGGGACGATCTTGAGGGCGTCTACGGCGCGCGCGCCTTTGTCGGCTGGTTGAACTCAAGCCCCGATCAGGCGGGTTTCTCGCCAAAACTCGGCCGGCATGTGGCGATTGTCGGCAATGGCAACGTCGCTCTGGACGTTGCCCGTATTCTCTCGAAAGACAGCACGCAGTTGGCGGGTAGCGATATTAGCCCCGCTGCGGAGCAGGCCATAGCCGACGCGGGAATAGACCGGGTTACAATTATCGGGCGTCGAAATTTTGATCAAACACGGTTCTCTTTGGCCGAGCTCGATGAGTTGGCACGTCTGCCCGGTGCTGGCATAACCATAGAGAATGCGGTCACCGAGACCGCATCCGGTAAAGCCAATAATGTGACCAATTTTTTTCGCAACCTTGTGGCGTCGCCTGGTCAGTGCAAAAAGCAGATCAATTTTCTGTTCAACAGTGAACCGGACTTTATTTTCCAAGGCGATAACGGCCTCTGTATCCTGTTGAAATCTGGGGGCGCGGCGACACGGCGTCTGGAGGTTGACGCGCTTGTGACAGCTATTGGGCATGTCATGCCTGCGGGCCAGTTGTGCGAGGTGGACCAAACCGGCACAGCATTCCGCAATGATGATGGCCGGATTGATGAGGGCCTTTACGCTGTCGGTTGGTGCCGCCGTGGACCTTCGGGAACGATCCCGACTTCCCGTAAGGAGGCCCGGGACGTCGTTGGACAGGCACTAGCGTGGCTGGAAGGGCATGGTCCGGCGGACTCTGGGAGCCCACCGCAATCGCTTGATCTGAGGCCTAATGCATACCTGAATCTTGAAAATGTCGTAAATTACGAGATGTGGCTTGAGATCGATCGTTTGGAGATGGCGCGCGCACGCCCCTATAGATTGCGGGAGAAATTTCAGTCCTTCGACGAACTGGAGCAGCTTCGTAATGTTTCGTGCAATTCTGTCCCATAATATAATACAAAAAAGATTTACAAAAATTATAAAATGTTGTAAATAATAGGGCCAGAATAGTAGGAAATGGAGATGGCGTGATATGAAATACTATGACAAGGGCGACACCCTGCCGGATGAATACCGCAACGCATTGCTGCACCTTCTCACCTTCCAGGCAGATTCAGAATATGCCGGCGCGCAGCGGGTATCGGAAAACCTTCAGTTCGCGCCCCGACCAGAGGAGGCCTACCGTCTGTCCAAGAAGGTCATGGAAGAGTACGGTCATGCGTTTTATCTATGGACTGTTCTTGAAGATCTGGGCGTGGATGTTCGCTCCCGGCTGGCGGAGTTGCGCGATAATCCTGAAAATCCGGACCCCAAAAAGGTAAATATTATTAACGGGTTCAGAAGACAGTATTGGGAGAAGCAGTTTCAGTGCTGGGAGGATGTCGTGATGATGTCCTGTATCGCCACTCCTGGCGCTGTCGTTTTTCTTGGTCAGTACACGAAATGCTCCTACCTGCCGTGGGCCAAGGTGTCAGAGCGCATCGCGCGTGAGGAGGTCGGGCATATGGGCTTCGGCGTCTGGGGCGTAAAGCGGGCGATTGAGTTCGGCGGCGAAAAGGCTCGCGAAAAATTGCAGGCCCGGGTTGGAAAGTTCCTGGCGATGGGGATGGGCATGTACGGGCGCCCGTCCGAGCCAGGAAGCGTGCAGTCTGCCAATTTCGACAAGTATCACGAAATGGGTCTCAAAATTCTGAAGCCTGAAGAGGCCCAAGCGCAATATATTGAAATGGTGCGAGAGCGCGTCAAGGACGTTGGGCTTGAATTCGTCGAAGACGTCGAACCCGATTACGACCAGCGTATCGGCTATGCGATGGACGACGCCGACCTTGATACGCAAACGTTCGTGCGGGCTTGAGGACAGAGTGGTGCGGGCGCTATTGGTAGTGCTTGTTTCGGCGTTGCCTGTTGCTATTTGACGCCGGCGAACCGATTGTAAACCTCTTCGGGCGTGTCCGGGAGTGTTCCGTCAACTGTCCGTACGGCTGTTCTGAGGTAATTTTCCGAGGGACGCAATACAGCCTTATAGATACTTCGGCAGAGATTAAACGCGTTGTCTCCGCTCCACGGCTGCGGAAGAAGTTCGGCCGGCAGTCGCGGATCACGTAACGCCAGTTTGCGGAACTCGGTTATCAACAACGTACGTATCACAAAGGCGTAGCCGGGCTCGATGTCCTTTTCGGTCCTTTCAAGAATCTGCCACAGGGGGCGGAAGCGATCCAGAAAGCTTTGGTATTCTTTGGAGAGGGTCTCCGTGTCCCAGGCTTTCGCGGCCAGGACCTTCAGCAATTTCGGGTCCTGGTTCAAGGCGCTCTCGGCCACCATCACCTGAACACTGGCAAGCAGATTGCGATTGGCGAGAAACTGTTCGATCTCTGGTAGATCCCGGGAAGCAATAATAAACACACGGGGCGCGACTTGACCGGCTCCGAACCATAAGAGCTCCTGCCGTAGCTCATCATGTTCCTTTCCCTTCAGGTCACTTGTGCCAGTCAGGAGAAAATAGAAGCGTCCGGTCCAATCGGTCTGCGGTGCTTCATATATTCTAGGGTAATAGTTGGTGATTCTTTGAGTATGCTCCTCGCTCATACTGTAGTAACTGTATTTCCCCACGCGGGTAGGGTGCAGCCACCCGTCATATCCAAGGCGAAGAGCAGTTGTGCGGGCCAGAGGCTCATTGATACCAAAACATTTCGCCAGCTTGACCAGGCTGCCGAGCCAGACGCTTCCTCCAAGAGGGACAAGCATGTCTCCATAGATGCTGGCCATGATAGATTTCGGTGTCAGATTAAGCTCTTTGATCAGAGCTTCGATATGGGTCCGTAAATTCTTCTTGGACATGGCATGCTATCTACACAGTGTGCGGCCCAGACTGAAATCAGCGTTCACTTCCGGGTCGGCACATTAGCTGCCGTCAAGAAATGTAGCAATACCCTTGGCGACTTTGTCGCGGGCCATGCCAAAATTTTCTACAGCATCTTCAAAAGCATCGCGCGCAGAAGCGTAGTCTTCAACAGTATCCTCGTCTGCCCCACCTGAGGCAATATGCTGGTGAAGGCTGTCACAACGGCTCATCAGCTCATCGGCAATTCGCTGACAGTTAAGGTATTCGCGGACCGTCCTCTGCAAACTTTCGGGAAGCTCTGTAATATCAGGTACTTCTGGCATATTCCGCTTCAGAAAGTCGGTTTTCAGAATTTGCCACTGACTATTTAGATCGGCTGTATTGGATGCGGTCGTTGCATTGGTATGGCGGAACCTTGCAAGCGCCTTATCCCTGTCCCTGTGATCAAGTGTCTTCATCTTGCGATCTCCCTTTATAGGACAGAAAATTATATAGGAAAGTTATAATTGTTGTATATACTGAATTTCTGTTAGTCGAGAATGGTAGAAACGGGAGTTGGTGATTTTGAGCAAAATAACAATGATGGTCGAAATGAAAGCCAAGGCGGAACACGCTGGCGAGGTTTCCAAGGTTCTGGTGGATCTTGGTCGTGAGTCAAAGGCGGAAGGAGGATGCGAACTGTATGAATTTGTCGTCTCTGCGAAAGACGCGACCCGGTTCCGCCTGTTCGAGAGATGGAGCGACAAAGGCTCTTTTGATGCGCACGCAACGTCGCCTCATTTGCAGCGGTCGCTGAAGGTCCTTGGCCCGTTGTTGGTGGAGCCTCTCCAGATGTCCCGGTGGGATATCGTGGCGTAAACCGAATTCCGACCAGGATCATGTAATATGGACTTTGAATTCAGCGAGAAAAACAGGGAATGGATCGATCGGCTAAAGGCGTTTATGGCCGCCAATGTTTATCCGAATGAGTCCGTGTATTGGGAGCAAGTCAACTCTGGTGAGCCCTGGAAAATTGTCCCGATCCTTGAGGACTTGAAGGAAAAGGCAAAGGCAGAGGGGTTGTGGAACCTCTTTCTTGATGATCCCGAATACGGGGCAGGGCTGACGAATCTTGAATATGCTTCACTGGCTGAAATAACCGGCGGTTATCCGTGGTGTGCGGAAATTTTTAATGGCTCTGCACCCGATACCGGCAACATGGAAGTCCTGGCGCGGTACGGTAGTCCCGAGCAGAAGGAGAAGTGGCTGGTCCCCTTGCTGGACGGCGCGATCCGGTCCGCGTTCGCGATGACCGAACCCGCTGTCGCCTCTTCCGACGCAACGAACATTCAAACCTCCATCGTCAGGGACGGGGACGAATATGTCTTGAACGGCCGGAAGTGGTGGACGTCGGGCGCCGGGGATCCGCGCTGTAAACTGTATGTGGTTATGGGCCGGTCGAAATCGGATGGCCCGCTTCACCAGCAGCAGTCCATGATCCTGGTGCCTGCCGGCACCCCGGGAATTACGAAAGTGCGGCCGTTGCGAGTGTTCGGCTATGACGACGCGCCACACGGCCATTTCGAGATCTCCCTCGAGGATGTCAGGGTGCCGGCGAAAAACATGTTGCTGGGAGAAGGGCGTGGCTTTGAAATCGCGCAGGGACGCCTGGGCCCCGGCCGCATTCACCACTGCATGCGTGCCATTGGCGCTGCCGAGCGGGCGTTGGGCCTGATGATTGCCCGGCTGTCGGATCGCACGGCCTTCGGCAAGAAGATCCTCGACCACTCCTTGTGGGGTGAACGGATTGCCAAGGCCCGCACGCGCATCGATATGGCGCGCCTGCTCACACTAAAAGCGGCCCATATGATGGACACCGTTGGCAACAAGGCGGCGCGTAAGGAAATTGCCATGATCAAGGTCGTTGCGCCCGAAGTATCCGGATATGTCATCGATATGGCCATCCAGGCTTTCGGGGGCGAAGGGGTCTGCCAGGACCAGCCGCTTGCCGGGCTCTACGCGTTGCAGCGTACCTTGCGTATTGCCGATGGTCCCGATGAGGTTCACTACATGTCGATCGCCCGTCAGGTAGTAAAGAATCGTTCGTAACCGAAAAAAAAGAAGTAGAGGAACAACACCGTGAATTTTGTCAATCCATGGATGACCGAAGAACTGCAGATCTTCCGCGATGCGGTCAGGAAATTTTATAAAAAGGAGTTTATTCCGAGAGCGTCCGAATGGCGCCGGAATCATTGTGTCGGAAGCCATATCTGGAAGCTGGCGGCGGAACAGGGGCTTCTTTGTGCGTCCATTCCTGAAGAATACGGGGGGATGGGTGGTAGCGCCGCCCATGATGCCGTGATTTTTATGGAGCAGGGAAGGATCGGTGACTCGGCTTTCGGTAACCCTCTACATAACATAGTTAGTCACTACATCCTTGCATTTGGCACGGAGGACCAGAAACACCATTGGTTGCCCAAAATGGCTCGCGGCGAACGAATTGCCGGTATCGCGATGACGGAGCCGGGCACGGGGTCCGACCTCCAAAATATCTCGACCACTGCGATCCGTGACGGTGATGAGTATGTCATCAATGGCGCAAAAACCTACATTTCCAACGGCCTGATCGGAAATCTTTTTGTTGTGGTCTGCAAGACTGACCCCTCGGAGGCTGCTAAAGGCGTTTCCCTGCTCGTTGTCGAAACCGATGATCTTGAGGGTTTCAGTCGCGGCAAGCCTTTGGAAAAGATCGGTACGCCGGGTCAGGACACTGCTGAGCTGTTTTTTGACAACGTGCGGGTGCCGGCGACAGCGCTGCTTGGCGACCAGACAGGTCAGGGCTTCTACCAGTTGATGGAGCAGTTGCCATGGGAGCGTCTGCTTATCGGCATAACGGCGGTCGGGCTGATGGAGTACGCGCTCGAGACCACACTGGAGTATGTGCATAATCGCAAGGCCTTTGGGAAGACCATCTTCCAGTTTCAGAATTCACGGTTCAAACTGGCTGAGGCGAAGACAAAGCTGGAACTGCTCCGCGCTTTTGTCGATCAATCCCTGGTGAAGCATCTCGACAACGCACTAACGGTCGAAGAAGCGGCAATGCTGAAGTGGTGGAGTACCGATACGCTCTGTGAAATCGTGGATGATTGCGTTCAGCTTCATGGCGGCGCTGGCTACATGCTCGAGTATCCCATAGCCAGACTTTACGCGGACGTCCGCGTGCAACGCATTTACGGCGGGAGCAACGAAATCATGAAGGAACTGGTGGCCCGGAGCCTCGCATAGGCATCCATGCGTGACAAGCTTGCCGGAAACTACGCCGGGTTCCCAAACCTCGTCGCAGCACCTAAATGGTGTCTATAAATGTCAACACGGCTTCGTTTCCAGGGTAGTTCCGCCCAACAGGTTGATCAACATAGTGCTTTAACGCACCTTTCTCAAAGAAACCCTCATAAGTAGTATTTTGCTCTTGCCTTCTCTTTTTCAGAAAGCTAATTGCTTTGTCACCATGCTACTTGCCGCACCTTGGGATTGCCCGACTGGCCCTTTTGGAACTGATGGGCCTTGGGCGGCTTGCCGTAGCCCACATCCTCTTCATGGGACAGCGCATCGAAGCTGTCCCGGCGTTTGGATTGGTTGCGGTTTGTCATTGGATGATCACCTGTTCCTGGGTTAGGGCCTCAGTCGCGATTGTTTCGCCTCTGCGCAGCGCCGCCACATCCTCGAAGGTCTCTCCCGTCTCGGCCAACACGGCCGGCTTACCGGTGACAGCCTCGTAGCGCCGGATGATGGTGTCCACATACGCCGGGTCATACTCGATGAGACGGGCCCTGCGGCCTGTCTTCTGGGCGGCGATCAGCGTGGTGCAGGATACGCCCAAGCCCACAGACATGGCCACCAGACCCACGGTCTCACCTCCGAGCAAGGTCTTATAGTCCTCAGCCTTCCGGGCGTCCCCGCACAGAAGCCTGTGCCGGCGCAACTGCCAGAGATCGCCCCTGCGGCTGACCGGATCCGCAGGTACCTCAAGGATGCGGTCCTCGGGCGCGCTCTCGCCGCCAGTCTCTGCATCGCTTGCACTCTCTCCGGCTTCGTCCAGCACCAGGTCGATCTCAGCCAATGAGAAACCGGTGAGTTCCAGATCGAAGTCGAGGTCAATGAGGCCCTGAAGCTCAAGGGCCAGGACCTCCTGGTCCCAGCCGGCATTCAAGGCCAGCTTGTTGTCGGCCAACACATAGGCGCGGCGTTCTGCCTCGGACAAATGGGAGAGCGCCACCGTGGGAACGCTCTTCATGCCCAACAGCCTGGCGGCTTCCACCCCGCCATGGCCGGCGATGATCTCGCCTGCGTCACTGACCAGGACAGGGTTGGTGAACCCGAAGCGCTCGATGCTGGCGGCTATCTGGCGGATCTGCTTCTTGGAATGCCGCCGGGCGTTCCGCGGATAGGGGAGCAGCTCCCGCACGGGACGCTCTGTGATCTGGCGGGTCTCGGTCATAAGAACCTCGTCCTTGTTAACGACGAGGTCCACTATTCCCTATCTTTGTACTCCTCATAACCCGGACATATGTCCGGGCGAGCGTCTCGGGAAACGATGATCTCTTTGCGATCAATAATCTTTATTATCAAGGAGTTGACCGATATTAGGGCTGGGATGTGATCTATTGTTAAGGGCTGGCACCAAGTACCAATATTTGGTATAAGAGGTTTTGTTGATGTCCTGGAGGTTATCCATGCCCAGAAACACATCCGTCTCTCTCGGTGATCATTTTACCGGGTTTATCGAGTCCCAGGTCCGAACAGGCCGCTATGGTTCCGCCAGCGATGTTGTGCGGGCCGGTCTCAGGCTTCTCGAAGAACATGAGGCCCGGGTCGGGGCTCTGCAGGCTGCCCTTGCCGAAGGGGAAGCATCGGGCCCACCTCAATCG
>JAWLHD010000128.1:0-9412 GCA_041690555.1 Anaerohalosphaeraceae bacterium | reverse complement strand
TCGAGCCCTTCGGCACCACAAACTCGATGCGCAGCGAAACGTCGCCCCATGCCTCTTTCGTAATGATGTTGCTCGTACTCCCCGAAGGCCCGTTGATCATCACGCCCTTGCCCGCCTTCGGCGAAAGCTGTCTTTCATTCTGCGGATTCAGCACCGCGTCACCTGCGATCATCCACGCGCCCGTAGGCCCGCGCCACGCACTCAAATCATCCAGCGATATCTTCTCCGCCGAAACGTCAGCCGCCAACGTTGCTGTCAATCCTGCCGCAAGTATTATTGAAACAAGTCTTTTCATTGTGATCTGTCCTCTTACAAAAAAGCCCGCCGGCTGTTCTTACAGTGTCCACGGTTCCCGATACGCCCGACCCAACAGCGCGCTCGCCGCCGGATCCCCGATAATCTCCTCCGTCTCCGGGTTCCAGCGTATCTTCCGCCCCGTCAGCATCGCGATCTCGCCCAACAGCCCCACGCTGATCGACCGATGCGCCGTCTCCACCGGCGTAATCGTCAGCTTGCGGCTCTTCACGCACTCGATGAAGTTCTGCAAATGATCCCGGCTGTTGTACAACTGAACCTCATCCGGCCCGATCACTTCACGCAGTATCTTCTCATCCGAAGCCGAAAGCCCCCCGCGACTCACATGAATCCAGCCCTTCTCGCCGAACCACTTCGCACCCTGCGGAACCTGCTGATTATTCGCAACCACCATCTCAAGCCCGTTGGCGTACTTGCACCGGAATCGGTACGTCGGCGGTGCATCATAAAGCCCGTTCTTCGGAAAGTCCCCCTTGCCCTCGATCTCCACCGGTCCCGTATCATCCAGATCCATTCCCCAGTGCGCAATATCGATATGGTGCCCCGCCCAGTCCGTCAACTGACCGCCCGAGTAATCCATTATCCAGCGCCAGTCCCAGTGACAGCCGTTGCCGCCGAAATTGCAGTATGGACGCCACGGCGCAGGTCCCAGCCAGAAATCCCAGTCCAGCCAGTCCGGAACCGGTATCTCCGGCTGCGGCCCGCGAGTCCCCCCCGTAGGCAGTCCCACTTCCACATAAGCCACGTGCCCGATCCGACCGTTGCGAACCAGCTCACAAGCCCGCCGAAAATGCGCCACCGACCGCTGCCAGCTCCCCGTCTGCCACACGCGCCCATAACGATGCACCGCATCACAGATAGCACGCCCCTCCCGAATCGAACGTGCCAACGGCTTCTGCCCATGAATATCCAAACCCGCCTTCGCCGCCATCACCGACGGCACCGCATGCCAGTGATCCGGAAGAGCTGTCATTACCGCATCAAGGTCCCCCCGTCCGATCAACTCGCGAAAGTCAAGATACGACCCGCAATCCGAGTTGCGGTACTTGCCGTTTACGGCATTCTTGGCATTCTCACGATGCCGCCGATCAACGTCGCAAACCGCAACGACCCGAACCTCATCCTTGTTCAAAAAGCCGTTCAGGTCCCCCATGCCCATCGAACCCGTCCCGATCGCACCCATAACGATCTTATTGCTCGGAGCGCCCTGCCCGAACACGCTCGACGGAACTACCGCCGGAAATCCGCAAATGCCGCCAAAGGCCGCCGCACCCTTCAAAAAACCGCGGCGTGAAATATTCGCTTTCGACATACCAGTCTCCCATCTATCACATTAATGTTCACGTCCCCCACCCGGTAAACGGTCCCGAACCGCATTATATTGTCATAAAACGGCGTTTTTCGCGAAAAACCACGCCCAAAAACGCCTTCCCGTGCACACTGCCCCTTAGCGGCAGCCCCGCGCCCAAAATGCACTTGTCCGACCCTCCAATCCCGATCAAAAGCCGCCCCCGCCAGCGCCAACATACTACCCCAAAACCGCCCCAAAAGCAAGACCGGATCCAAGGCTGGCGTATTCTCAGGAAGTCAGCATCCCAAACCCGCCCTGCGGTCTTTCTCGGCCGTCCAATACCGCCTGTGCCCAAGCTGCCAGGAGGATGCGTCACGCGCAGACTGTCGCCTGCTCAATAATTAGGGATGTTCTGGGTGTGCAAGATTCCGGCACTGCAATGCTACTTGCCCGTGGCCAGTCGTTCCATGCCCGTCATGAACGCTGTCAGATCCGCAACATCGACAACCCCGCTCATGTCAAGATCGCCCGGCCCGTACCCCGTCGCGTTCTTGTCCGACTCCGCAAAACGGTTCATCAGCAGGATCAGGTCGTCTGCGTCAACCTTGCCGTCGAGGTTGAGATCATACCAGAAGATGTTCTCCATGCCGTCCGCCAGAGAAGTCCGCCAGGCCAAACCATAACGCTCCGAAGGATACTTCTCCACGTCACCCGATATCGCACTGTGCGTCACCACGATCTCGTATCGCGTATAATCCGCATCCAGTGCACACCAGATATGCTCCACGTTATCGTTTATGCTGTCGCTGTAATCCAACAGCCGATTCCGTTCCTTGTTCTCAGGATCAACAGCCCAAACCTCCAATGTCAAATCGCTGTCAGCCTCCCTCAATGACTTGAATGGATAAACCGGTTTGTAATGGCGGTTCCACACCAGTGTCGCAGTCAGCATCTGCCCCTCCGGCTCTGCAACCGAAAAAGTGTAAACGTGTTCCAGACCCGGCTTCTTCTCGATCACATTGTTATCCCAGCCCGTCGACAAAACCTCTCCCGGCTCGCCCCGACCCGCCGCAAGCTGCTGGTAAGCCCCCACCGCGTTGAGCATCCCCGCCCCCTGCTGATAATCTAAAACTGCCACGTGATCATCTTCAGGCCCCGGGTTGCCCTTGTGCCAATACGGAAGCTTCGTCGCGGAATTCATCAGTATCGCCCGCATCACGCAATTGCCGCCATCCCGGTCGATCGCCGCAGACAAAAGCGGATCGCTGCCGGCCTTCTGAACCAGCAATGCCGCCGTACCCGCCACCACCGGAGTCGCAAAACTCGACCAGTCACCCGTTATCTCGTATTCGTTCGAATTCTCCGCGGACGGAACAAGACAATTCCCCGGAGCTACTATGTCAGGTTTGCACCGGTCGTCGAGCGTAGGACCACGGCTGGATCGCTCTGGACGCGGCAATGCAAATCGCCCCAAAGACTCCACAACACCCGTCTTCAGCGAATCAACAACGCCCACCCCGATCACGTTCGAACCCGCTCCCGGATAGAAAATCGGATCATGAACATCCGTTCCATTCCCGATACCCGCGAAAACAAGCAAGCCCTGCTCAGCCGCGAGCCGGTCTATCCCCCGAGTCCACCAGTCCTCGAAAACCGAACCGACGCTCATTGTCAGGATGTCAGCCTGAAAATCCTTTGAACCATATATATACAAGCTTAAAAAACGCCAGAACTCGTAGACGTCTACGCGGCACTGCGGCGCAGCGCCCTCATAGTGAAAAGAACCCGCCTCAGGGTGAAATCCCCGCGAATCATTGCCGACAAGAATCCCCCCGATTGCAGTCGAATGAAATGACACCGCCCCGCTGACATCCAGACCGTCCGCAAAATGGATGTCGCGATTCCCAAAACATGCGTGCTCCACGTTCGGCCGGTAATCGTCCTGCGGCTTGCCCGCCACATACGTCAGCGAACGGCACACCGCCGCAATCGTCACGCCCTCGCCCGTCAGTCCCGGCTCGATCCGCCGCAGATGATAAGTACCCGCCGATTCCAGCGCAGCAGGTTGCAGTGAGACGCCCGCCCCCGCCTGGCCAAGCGCAATACCCGCCGACCACAACAGAGCACACAGCGCCCCGAACACCCTGTACCGATACCTAACCATGCGCTGAAATGGCAATACCAAGCCCCATTACTTACGTTAAATCAGTCCTTTCCATCGGCGGCCTCCTGCGACCCGCCTCCAACAGTATACCATACCCCCGGTATATGATGCAAAACAAATGCGGACCAAATCGACTCGCACTAATCCATTACGTCTGATAAACCGCACAATCAACGCGCTGCAAATTGCTTTTACCCGCTTGCTTTGTCCGCCACGCGCGATTATACTTTGGCCCGATCTTATTTTGTCGACATCTATAACGACGTGCATCATAAGAAAAAAGCTCGGGCTTGCGCCATTGCCGCCCGCAAAGAATTGCGAAGGTACAACATGAACGTGATTATGGACGCAGACGCAATCCGCCGGTCACTTGCCGACCTGACGGAAATGATCGCCGCGACCATTCCCGACGGCGCCGACATCGCCGTCATCGGCGTCAGAAGCCGCGGCGAAATCATCGCAAAGCGACTCGCCTCCGATCTTGCAAAACGGCTCGATCACGATTTCCCCTGCGGAACACTCGACATAACGCTATACCGCGACGACCTCAACGAACCCAAGGGCAAGGAACAGCCCCGCGTTCGCACTACTGAAATCGTATTCGACGTCAACGATAAGATCATCATCCTCGTCGATGATGTCCTCTATACCGGCCGATCCGCCAGAGCCGCCATGGACGCCCTCATCGACTTGGGCCGACCAAAAGCAATCAGACTCGCCGTCCTCATCGACCGCGGACATCACGAGTTGCCAATACAGGCCGACTTCGCCGCCCAATCCATCGATCTCGGACCCGAACAGAAAGTCGCTGTGAAACTGACCGAAACCGACGGAATCGACCAGGTCATTGTCGAGTAGGAGAAACGTGACGCAAAATCAGGAAAAGTTCACCTGGACCAGCAAGCACCTGCTCGGTCTTAAGGACCTCACTCGCCAGGAAATCGAGTTCATTCTCGACACCGCCGCCGGCTTCGAGGAGATCAGCACACGCTCAATCAAAAAAGCACCCGCCCTCCGAGGCAAAGTCCTCGTCAACCTCTTCTTCGAAGACAGCACCAGAACACGAAACAGCTTCACCCTCGCCGCCAATCGACTCAGCGCAGACGTCGTCGAGTTCACAAAAAAATCCAGCTCCGTCAGCAAAGGCGAAACCCTCATCGACACCGCCCGCAACCTCGAAGCCATGGGAATCGACATCCTCGTTATTCGCCACAACGCAGGCGGTGCACCCAAGCTCCTCAGCCGCCACATCGGTGCCTGCATCGTCAACGCCGGCGACGGTTTCAACGAACACCCGACCCAGGCCCTCCTCGACGTCTACACCATCCGCCAGGTATGCGGCTCGCTCGACGGCCTGAAGATCGGCATCGTCGGCGACATCTCACACTCGCGAGTCGCCCGCAGCAACGTCTGGGCAATGACCAAACTCGGCGCCGAAGTAACCCTCATCGGCCCACCCACGCTAATGCCCGCCAAGGTCCACGATCTCCCAGTCCGCGTCTCGCACAGCCTCGACGCCGTCATCGAAGACCTCGACGTCATCAACATGCTCCGAATCCAGTTCGAACGCCTCGGCGGCAACCCCTTCCCGTCGGTCCGCGAATACTCCCACTTCTTCGGCCTCACTGTCGAACGCGTCAACCGTGCAAAGCCCGACCTCGTAGTCATGCACCCTGGCCCCATCAACCGCGGCGTCGAAATCGAATCCGAAGTAGCCGACGGGCCAAACAGCGTCATCCTCCGCCAGGTCGCAAACGGACTCGCCGTAAGAATGGCGGTGCTCTTCCTCGTAAACCAGGGAGCAGCCGAACAAAGCAAGTAACAATAAAGCAGCCACCGGCCTGCCCGCGCCGGCGACAACAAGGGGGATAAGACATGGATGGACCCGAAGCACCGCATGTCGGCAGCGACTCCAACGCCCAAGCCGATATAACCGCCGCAAGATACCTCCCAAAACCCCCCGAACAGCGCCGAGGCATAGCCCTGTGCCTCTCGGGCGGCGGCTTCCGCGCCGCAATCTTCCACATGGGCGCCCTCCGACGACTCAACGAACTCGGCATCCTCTCCAAAGTCGACACCATCTCCGCCGTCTCCGGCGGCAGCATCGTCGCCGCCCACCTCGCCGAAACCATACGCAACTGGCCCGCACCCGGCGACGTCATTCCGGACTGGCAAGAAAAAATCGCCGCCCCCTTCCGCCGATTCACCGCAGCGGACCTCGCCACATGTCCCATTCTCCAAAAACTCCTCCCCTGGAACCTCTTCCGAACCGGCGCCCAGACACAGGCCCTCCGCCGACGCTATCACGACCGCCTCACCTCGCTCATGCTCTCCGACCTCCCCGATCGACCCGAATACATCTTCTGCGCAACCGACCTCGTCTTCGCGGCCAACTGGGAATTCAGCCGCAAAAGAACCGGCGACTGGCGCGCAGGCTACGCACCCCACCCGCAAAACATCTCCGTAGCCGCCGCCGTAGCCGCCTCCTCGTCCTTCCCCCCGCTCTTCGAGCCGATACCGCTGCCCGTCCCCCCCGAAACCCTCAAGAACGGCCGATTCCTGCCCGAACAAAAAAGACTCGCCCTCCTGCCCGCCATCAGACTCACCGACGGCGGCGTCTACGACAACATGGGACTCGAACCCGTCTGGAAAAACTCCCGCATACTCCTCGTCTCAGACGGCGGCGCACCTTTCCAGTACCTCGAAAGCAAAATGCCCTGGAGACTCCTCAAACGCTACGTCGATGTCGCCTCAAGACAGGGCGCAGCACTCCGCAAACGCTGGCTCATCAGCCAGTTCCTCGAAGGAGTCATGCAAGGCGCATACTGGGGAGTAAGCAGTGCCTCCCGCCGATACGACCGCGCCCGCCACGGCTTCTCAAAAGAACTCGCCGAAAACACAATCGCACGCATCCGCACCGACATGAACCCGTTCGACGACGCCGAAGCCGCCGTACTCGAAAACCACGGCTACCTCCTCGCCGACGCCGCCGTGCGAACCCACATCAGCCATTTCATCGCCGTCGAAGCACCCCCGCAAATCCCCCACCCCCAATGGATGGACGAGCACCGCGTCATGCTCGCGCTCCAAAACAACCGCAAAATCCTCACCTTAAAAAGAATCCGCGACCTCTTCAGGCGCCACCCGCCTACCGCCCCCCAAACCGCATCACCGCATAAGTAACATGCCCCAAAATGCTCACCGCCGGTATCAGCACCGACGCAAACGCCAGCGGCGCCGCCGCACACCGGATCTGCCCATGCTCGTCGATCCGAGGCGACCCCGGCAGATCGTCCAGCATCACCGCGCACGACGGATCCGCCGGATCGTACAAGAGCGGCTCCTCCGCCTCGTCCTCAAGCACCCCCGGCACATGCGTCCGAGCTTCCGCCTCATACGTCCGCCCGTCATACGCCTCGAACTCAAACGTCATACGGTACACAACCTGCTCGTTGATCTTCGTATTCGTTGCCTCCTTGCCCACAAGCCGCCCCTTCGCCGAATGCCCCTCACGCAGCAGCCGCAACCCCTTGAGCCCCTTCCGAGCAGACCCCGCGACCATCGCCAGTCCCACCGCCGGAAACAGCACCGGAAACACCCCAATCAAACCCACAGTCCCCCGCCGCATCCCTTCGATCCGCGACGCCTCCGGCCGACCATTGCGATACTCCACCTGCACCGCTCGACCCGTCCGCTCCCCGCCGCCCGTCTTGTAAGACTTCCCCTCATAGCTGCGCCCGTCCGCTGCCGTGAACTGATAGCTGTACTCCCAGACCGGCGTGTCGTTGACCGACATCCGCGTCTTGCGGCTCGCCGTAATCCGCCCCTCCGCCTTCTCCAACGCACCCCGAAACACATACCACCCCGTAAGATCGCTGCTCAGCGTAAACACCCAGACAAAGATCATCCCGAACCCGAAAAAGAACCACCCCATCTGGCTAAGCACCCCCCCGAACAACACCCGCAGACCAACAAGCAAAGGAACACCCCGAGGCGGCCCCGCAAGACCAAATCCCGAATATATGCTCATCCCATACTCCAAACCAAAACCATCAACCGCCCCGCATTCTACCAACACCCAACCCCAAATGCCACCACCCAACCCAATCGCCCGCTGCCAACAGCGACGGGTCGGCCACTGGCTCCTGCCGCCGGAATCCGACGCCGCACTCAATATTGTCATTGCGAGGAGCGAAGCGACGAAGCAATCTCAACCCTCCATCGCGCCTCCATCCCCCACTGTCATTCCCGCGAAGGCGCCGAATCCAGCACAAGCCAACCTCCCCTTTCAAAAACCCCGTACTCCCCACCACCGCCATCCCCAGCCCCCCCCACCCCCACAAGAGTCCGCCCAACCCAAAAAAAACAAAGGCCCCTCCAGTAAATTCCAGAGGGGCCTTTCAAATCAAATCACCGGCACTTCAGTACGTCAAACTCAATACGTCAGAATCAGTACGTCAAAATCAGGGTGATCTCCATTACTCACCCATTAACATCTGGGCGTTCGTCCCGCCCGACGGGTCATAGTCCAGACTACTGACCACGTTGTCCACAACAAAGTTGAAGACGGGTTTTCTGACCGCTCCCTCGACCGAAGTGACAAACACCGCCTGTCCGCTGGAATCGGTCGCCACGGTACCGCTATCGCTGAAATCGCCTTCGAAGTGACCCGTCACTTCCGCGCCCTCGACCGGCGTGCCGCAGTTATCATAAATCGTGACCGTGGCCATTCCGCGTTTCGTGCCCTTGCCCGCATCGACCGTACTCAGCACAATCGATTCGACATGCGCCGTCGTTGGCGTGCACCCCGTCCCAGTCTGGAAGCTCCACAAGGCTCCCGCGGCAATCAGTGCCCCTGTCTCGTCGAACTCATCGACCGCCCAGTAATAGGTAACTCCCTCACTGAGCGAACCGACCGGACTCGGATCGTAAGTGGCTGCCGTTTGCTGTATCGAAACCGGCTGCAGGTTCATCGGATCCGTCCCGAAGTAAACATCGTGATAAACCGCACCGGCGCCTGGCGTCCAGCTCAGCACGATATCCGGATCGATATTGATCGAACCACTGGCCGGCACCGGGTTGCTTGCCTGCGGAACCGAAGCCGTGCACCGGATAGACAGCTCATCGATCAAAATGCTGTCGGCCGGCCCGGTTTCATTTTTGTCGGTATACATATCCACAACCCGCACGTAAACGGTTCCCGTTAACCCCGCAGGCAGCGCATATTCCTGCAACCGGTCGTCGTCGGCGGTCTTGGTCACGGTCAGCATATCCGTATACGTTATGCCGTCCACGGAATAGCTGAACACATATCCCTCGTTGCCGATCTGGTATGCTTCGACACAGAACAATACCGTATCGCCGCTCTCCAGGATGTCGAACTGCCATTCATGACTCAGCAGATACCAGGTGAAGTTCTTGTTGCCGCTCTCAGCTTCGGTAATCACTTGGTAGGTGTCCTGCACACCGTCGGCGGTAAGGCTCATGTCTCCCACCACAACGCCCTGCGAGGTAGACTCGGCGATGGCATAATATGGCGTGTAGAGCGGAGCGCTCTGCACCACGGTGATCGTTACGGTTCCCGTCGCACTGCCGCCCCTGCCGTCAATGATGTCGTACTCAAAACCGCCCGTCCCATGGAA
>JAWLHD010000127.1:0-9429 GCA_041690555.1 Anaerohalosphaeraceae bacterium | reverse complement strand
GTCTGGGGCATCGGACCGTCACTGGCTGCCACCACCAGAATCGCACCGTCCATCTGGGCGGCGCCCGTGATCATGTTCTTCACGTAGTCCGCGTGACCCGGGCAGTCAACGTGAGCATAATGCCGGTTCACCGTCTCATATTCCACGTGCGCGGTGTTAATGGTGATGCCGCGCTCCTTTTCTTCCGGAGCGTTGTCGATTTCGTCGAACTTCCTGATGTTTCCGCTCCCGGCCTTAACCGCCAGACGCATCGTTATGGCTGCCGTCAAAGTTGTCTTGCCATGATCGATGTGGCCGATTGTACCGATGTTCACATGCGGTTTGGTTCGCTCGAATACAGCCTTAGCCATCTGTCAATAACCTCCTGATATTCTCAAGTTCAACCGTTAGCTATCTCTTACACAATCCGGTTCATATACCTGAATCGCACGTCCGGCCCATACGGGACCACACTGTTGTCATCGTAGCTGCTGATGGGATTTGAACCCATGACCCCGTCCTTACCAAGGACGTGCTCTACCACTGAGCTACAGCAGCAATTGCCTGAAAAAACACCGCGATGCTCGCCGGAGACAACCTTCCTCCAACGATCCTGCCCTGCAAAAACTCTTCTTAGGGATTCACCGCTGCCGGCGCTTTTGGCAAAAGCCAGAGTATATAAACCCAATAGCCGCAGTGTAAACACAAAAAACTTCAAAAAAATAAAAAAAATAGAAGACCTAGCCCCAGATCAGGCCCAAAGCCATGCCTCATTCCCCTCGCACCCCCATAAGTAGCCACATTCAGTCTATGCCTGTCCCCCCGCCTTTGTTCGCAAGCCAAAGACACAAAACCATCGGCTATCCGATCCACACCCTCCAGCAGATTGCCTGCGCCAACCTGCCCATCCAACCCACTTTGCACACCTTAACAACAACAGATGGATGCAGAGCATAATCCCTGCCCTGACTCAAATGGATTGGTGCCCACCCTTGGATTTTTACGGTCAGTAATATGTCGTTCCAAGTGCGTGGTCTCGCATTGAGCGAACCGCCTGCTTGACCGCAGCCGTATAGTCGGCAATATCGTCCTTTGGCCGCGAACTCCGCCTGCTGACCACAACCGAGCCGATAATCGCCGCCGTCTCCGTGTCAAGCACGCGAACCCGCAGCTTCATCTCCCTCCCGTCAGTCGGCTCCTCGGCAATCAGGTAGTCGCACAGAACAAGCGCCTGAACGCCGTATATCTTTTGGAGCCGCGCCCGGGTGGTCTCGTTAAGTCGTCCCTCAAGGGCGTCCTGTTCGCTCAAGATGTCCGATACCCTCCCCCTCTCCACAAATACAATATTCTGACCCGTGAACGCCTTTATGAACTCTGCCATAAATATCTGCTCTTTTTCACCGCGGACCCCAAATACGGCAAACCGTTCATACCTGTTCAACTCCGGCCGCGTGAATACCCCATACGATGTCCACGGACCCGAAACATAACAGCCGCACATCCCCCCAAGAGCCGCTACACACACCGCTGCCCCGGCCAGCCTATGCCTAAGCCAAATCATGCCAATGCCCTCGATATAGCAAATTTCCCGTGCGCAAGGACGATTATCAGCCGCGTACACAACGTCCATCTGATATATCGGAGAACCACCCCCAAATCCTTGAAGCCGATTGTGCCTCAGCAAAACCAACTAAAACGATGTATCGTGTCCCGAAGCCATCGTGCCCCGCTGCCTCAACGGCTCACCAGGCATCTCTCGCCTCAATGATGCACGAAGTCGCCTTAATACATCGCGATCCTCAAGCCGGGCGCGCGCCTCCATTACAGCCACGCCCCTTTCCACTTCGTAAATGGCCTCTTCCCACCGTCCCTGCAGTTTCAGGCAGCTCGCAAGGCATTGGTAGTTCATCGCATCTGAAGGATCCATAAGGATCGCCCGCCTCAGGACCTCGCCCGCCTCCGCGAATTCACCTCGTTCGGCAAGTGCATTGCCCAGGCGAGACAGCACCTCCGCCGATTCCCCCTCCCGAGCCAGCCACTGGCGAAATCCCTCTACTGCCTTGGCCAAATACTTGTCCGCAGCCTCCTCTCCCTCTGTCTGTTTCAATACCAGACCCATGTTCAAATACACCTCAGGCCCGCACTGGCGATCACCCTGGCTCTCATGAAAATGTATTGCCGTACGAAGGTGGGCCGCCGCCCTTTCCAGGTCGTTCAGCGCCACGTAAACCATCGCGATCTCATTGTGAGCTTCGGCCTTCACCAAATGACTCGTCTTCATCGCTCGACCAAAGAAAGCGACGCTCTCATGCCACTGCCCCCGATCCTTCAAACGCCTGCCGCGCCCCATGTAGCTGTCGGCAAGATTCGTCCATGCGTCCTGACACACAACCGGCGACAAAAGGTTTTCTACCGGGGCATACATGTCCGTCAGGATTGTCCGTCCCGCTCTCTCGACAACCAGATCCTTCTCTTCGCCGCTCAAATGCCAGAGCCGGAAGTCACAATCCAACAGACCTGTAACCTGCCCCCAGTCGATCTCGCGATTTGTCGCTATCACAATAAAGGTCCGTCTCGACGACGGCAAAGGCTCGTAGTCGGTAATCACCTCAACTGAAGAAAACGTCAATTGCAGCGTATTGACGACACTGCCCAAAAACAGCCCGCTCTCATATGCGTCGATCAACTCCATCATATAAACCCCGTCCTCCTTGAGAACGCGGGCGATCTTGTCATTGAACTCACGCGTCACAAGCTGAAACGGTATGGCGTAGTCGTTCAGGGCGTCTTCGTAGATCAGGTCGTATATGCCGCCCCCGACCATCCGCCCTTCCCGGACCAGACGATCTACATAGTTCCTCGCATCCATCGATATCGTGTTGATTGTCGTGTCCCGTGGAAGCCCGAACGCTTCCATGGCCGCTTCAGTCACTGCCGGATCGATCTCCACAACGTCGATCCGGCTCTCTGGATACTTCTCTTCCAGATAGCGAGGGAACACATAGCCGCCGCCCCCGATCGCAAGAACGCATATTGCATCATCCGTGCTGTAGATCGCCTCCGTCAATTCCGCGTACAGCCGCGTATAGCCATACCGAAGACTCAGGGGATCATCCATTACGATCTTGCTGTGTATCAGCTTGTCCTGCATGAAAACACGGCTGTCGGGCCGTTGAGAAACCTGCTTTACGCGTACCAGACAGTACGGCGTCTCACGTTCATAAATCAGTCCCGCCTCGGCTTCTCTCTTAAGCGCAAGCGTCCGGGCCATTTCGTCCGCCGCTGCATAGGGACTCATTGCCAGCAAACCCGCCAGCACAAACACCGCCGCCCCCGACCTTACAAGCCGCGACGCCGGCCCATGAAGCAGTGCCATCACGATCAGCACACCGCCAACCGCCCAGATAATCGTCGCCGTACCGAACGCAACGATCAGGTAGAATCCCGCAAGAAAAGTGCCAGCAATGCTGCCCGCCGCCGAAAAAGCATAGATATCGCCCACCGTCCGACCCGTCGGCAAGCCGCGATCAAGCGCCATCTTCGCCACAAGAGGACTGATCGTCCCAAGCAGAACCGAAGGGACGAAAAACACAAGCATCACATGGGTGAATACATGCACAGGCCAGTTCAAGACCCAAAGCCACATCCATCTGCCGACAACATTCTCCATTATCACGATGTGAACACAGGCGCATGCCGCCAACAAGAAAAGCACACCCAGTGTCCTGCGGCAGTCGTACTTGTCCGCAAGGCGACCCCCGAGATAGTTGCCCGCCGTAATGCCCATCAGCACCACGCCTATCACGGATGTCCATGTATAGAGCGAAGAACCCAGATGACGAGCAACCAGACGACCCGCCACCAGTTCCAGGATCATGATGCACGCACTGGACACAAATACGGTCGATCCTGGCGCAGCCAACGCCAAAAACGTATTTTGCTTCTTTTTATCTTTCCCTGCCCTCATTGCCCCGGCCCCTGATCGCCAAGAACAATACCTTATGTTTGAACCCCTTTACTCTTAATCAAAATTCATTTTTTAGTCAAGAGCACCTCGCAAGTTTTATGCGTCCAGCCATCCGAACCCCCCCAAAGCCCCTCTGCCAATCCAAAAACAATGTTTACTGCAACTCGTATCCTTAATATAATGCCTCAGCGTGGTCCGAACGGGCGCAGGTCACCTGAGTTTAAATGTGCCGAAAGAAATGTTTATAGACGAAGCTAAAATCTGGGTTAAAGCTGGAGACGGCGGCCACGGCTGCGTCAGCTTCCGCCGCGAGAAATTCATCCCAAAAGGCGGCCCCGACGGCGGGGATGGCGGCGACGGAGGAAGCGTCTGCTTCGAAGCAGTCGAAAACCTTGATACTCTTCTCGATTTTGCCGGAAAACACCACTGGAAGGCCCCCAACGGCCAGCCAGGCCAGGGCGCTAACAAATCCGGTGCAGACGGCCAGGACCTCATAATACCGGTCCCCCCCGGCACCCTCATCTATGACACCGACCTCGACCTGCTCCTGAAGGACCTCAGCGCAGTCGGTACAAGGGTCTGCATATGCCGCGGCGGCAAAGGTGGCAAGGGAAACAAGGCATTCGCCACGTCCACCCGCCAAACCCCGCGATTCGCTCAGGACGGCAAGCCGGGCCAGGAACGCAACATCCGCCTCGAACTGAAGCTTATCGCCGACGTCGGCCTCGTCGGCATGCCCAACGCCGGCAAGAGCACACTCATCTCTCGCTGTTCAGCCGCCCGCCCCAAAATCGCCGACTACCCATTCACAACGCTCGAACCCGTCCTCGGCATCGTCGAACTAAGCGACTTTCGCCGTTTCGTTATGGCCGACATCCCCGGCCTCATACAAGGAGCACACACAGGCGCAGGACTCGGCCATGATTTCCTAAGGCACATTGAGCGTACAAGAATCATCCTCCACGTACTCGATATCATGCCCCCTGACGGCTCCGAGCCCGTACAAAACTACCGGCAGATTCGAGCCGAACTCGCCCTCCACAGCCCACTCCTCACCGACAAGACCGAACTCATCCTGCTCAACAAGATGGATCTCGACCCCGACGGAAAAACAGCCGACCAGATTGAAAAAAGACTCGCAGAAGACGCCGGCGACTGCCCCCGCGTCATGAGAATCTCCGCTGTCGCCGGCAGCGGCATACCGCAACTCAAAGAGGCACTCTGGAAACTGGTTAAGGAACCGGCCAAATGAACTTAATAGCCCTCGACATAGGCAACACAAACATCACGCTCGCCCTCTTCATCAACGATGAGGAGAAACTCATAGAATCCGTTCTCGCCGCTTCAAAGGACGCAACGCAGAAGATCGACGATCTCCTCACCGCAGCCTGGCAGCGATTCCCAATGGTCCGGGACGCCGCCGAGCAAAAACGCGAAGGTGCAATAATCGCCAGTTCCGTCAACCCCGCATGGACCGATATCATAGCTGAAATCTGCCGCACAAAACTCGGCGAAAAGCTCAGGCTCGTCGGCAAGGACATCCCCATTCCAATCGACACCGCAGTCGACAACGCCCTGGAAGTCGGACCCGACCGTCTCGTCGCAGCTGCAGCTGCCTTCGCCGTCGTAGAGGATGCTGTAGTCATCGCCGACTTCGGAACCGCCGTAACAATCGACCTCGTCGATTCCAGCGGTACTTTCATGGGCGGCGTCATTTATCCCGGATTCGACATCCTCGCAAAGGCCCTCCACGAAAACACCGCCCTCTTACCGACCGTGCACTGCACAAAGCCGAAAGGCTCCTACGGAGCAAACACCGTCGACGCCATCAACGCCGGCATGTATTACGCCGCCGTGGGACTCCTCGAAACCATCACCCGAAAATACGCCGAAGAACTCGGAAAGTGGCCCCAGACAATAGTCACCGGCGGAGCCGCCAAAATCATCAAAGACGACTGCGAGTTCGTCGACACATGGGTCTCAAACCTCGCCGTCAGAGGCGTAGTCATCGCATGGAAGAAGTATCTTGACGACCAGGCCCACCTCGCCGAACTCGGTGAAGGCAATCCCGAAAGATGAACGCCCGTGCATCTGTAACCACCGCAAGGGCACCCGCCGCTATCGCCGCAATCCGGCTCGAAGGCCCCGATGCCGCCGCAATCCTCGAAGACGTCTTTCCAGCCCCAAATGGCCTCCCGCGATCACTGAAGCCCGGCGACATCGCCGTCGGAGATCTCGTAGACGGCGCCGCCACAATCGACAACGTCGTCGTCGCCTGCTTATGCAAGCAAACGTTCGACATAAACTGCCACGGCAACCCGCTGATCACAACCGCCGTCATGCGTGTCCTCCAGGACCGTGACGCAGAACTCGTCGCCATCGACCGGATGCTGTATGAACGTTTTCGCCCACACTGCAACAATACCATCCAGCTCGAAGCCCGCCTCCAACAACTCACCGCCGCCACCCTCCCCGGCGTCAAACTCATCGCCGCCCAGGCCTGCACCGGCCTCGCCGCCGCCGCAAAAAAATGGCTCGCAGACATCCAAACCCAACCGCTCGAATCCATCCAGCGCCAGGCCGCCGAAGCCCTCCGCCGCGCCCGTATCGCAAAGCCCCTCATCTATGGCTGCAAGATCGTCCTCGCCGGCCCGCCCAACAGCGGCAAAAGCACCCTCCTCAACGCACTCACCGGCCGCCCCCAGGCCATCACCGCCGATGTCCCCGGCACCACACGCGACTACGTTACCGCCTCCTGCCGAATCGGCCCCCTCGCCGTCCAGTTCATCGATACAGCCGGCCTCGATCCGACCCTGACCGCCGAACCGGCAGACCGCGCCGCCCAAACCGCCGCCAAAGAACTCCTCAACGATTGTGACCTCGTCCTCCACGTCATCGACGCCCTCAGGCCCGGCACCATCCAACCCCTCCCCACACCAACCCCCGTCATCGTAGTCCTCAACAAATCCGACCTCCCCCCGCGCATCACCCCCCAAGACCTCCCTTTTCAACCCGCCGCCACCGTCGCCCTCAGCGCCCTCCACGCAAAAGGCCTCGAAACTCTCACTAAAGCCATCGAAACCGCCCTAAACCCCGGCTCCCTCGAACCAACCGCCCCCATTCCCTTCACAACCCGCCAAACCACCCTCCTAACCCAACTAACCACCGCCAGCGACAAATCCCACGCCAGATCCCTCATAACCCAATTGCTGACCGCCCCCCTCCCATCATAATCGATCACGCAGGCACGATCACCTGACGTTGCTCAGCCACTCGCCCGCCAGAATAGCGAAGTCCTCCATATTCACCAAGCAGTCGCAGTTCAGATCCCCGTCGCACGAATCGGTATACAGCCACCGGTCCGCCAGCGCCGCGAAATCACTCAAATCGATATCGCCGTCCGGCTCCGTGTCGCCGATTAACGCATGTTCCAGAAACAGCCCCCAAATCTGCTCCGAGTTCAGCGGCCGACTATAAATCCTCACCTCGTCAATCTTCCCCTGGAAGTAGTTCTGACTTACAGTAAAGACACCGATCCGCACATCCCGGTACGCCTCCGTGTTTACAGGTCGAGCATTGCACACACTGAGCGCATCCAGACGCCCGTCGACATACAGCTTTGCATCGGCGATGTCAGCGCACTCATCGTCTTCAATGACCACCGCCACATGATGCCACAGACCGTCATTGATCAGCGTTGTTCCCACGACGTATCCCCCTTGCACTTCGGCACGGAGCCGTCCGCTCTCATCCACCCTAACAACCCACTTCTTGCCCCCTGTTTCCCGCCCCCAGGTTAGGATTTCGCCTGACGCCTGCGTCGTCTTGATCCATGCCATGCAGGTGCGGCCCATAGCTCCGGTAACCCCCGAATACCCTTCAACACGGACCGAATCGTCGATCCCGTCGAACGAAAGTCCGCCGCAGCGCTTGCCGGCCTGCCAACTGCCTTGCTCCATGTTCTCGATAGTCCCGTCGCGACCGTAGCCCGATGAGTCAGTGAGTATCGTACCGCCGCCCTCGTCAAAACGCCAATGCGCCACGGCAACAGGACCGCCCTCGATGATCAAAGACGATACCCGATCATTCCAACCTTCGTTCACAAAACAATCGTCGTCGGACGTCTTGACAAGCATCGGTCCCTGAAAATTGTTGTAGTCGAACAACCTCACCACGTAACCGGCGGCAACCTTGATCGATGAAGCGTCATTGTTCATCACCCCTGCCGCCGCCAGGTCAGCGGTTGTATAAGCGCCCACGCCCAATTCCGCCATCCAGCCGCCATAATCGCAGTGCTGGAACAGTTTTGCCCCCCCCGCCACGCCAACATGGATGACGCTGTACCTTTCAGCGCCGCCCGCATTGGTGAACGTCACAACATAGTTGCCCGATTGGTGCGCCCAAAGATTCTCCAGGCTCACAACGCTTCCCGTCGCACTGAAGCCGTTGGGACCCGTCCATTGCCACGTCCCGTCGCCGGGGGCCTCGCCTTTCAGCATCACGCTGTCGCCGCCCTCCGCCGTGGTTCGGTCGGTTTGATCCCATCGACTGCCCCGATCCGTCGACACATACGGCGTTATCGAAGTAGGTGCCGTGTATCCGGCCAACTCCCATTCCTGTGAAATCGCACCCCAATCCACGGCATTGGTCACGATTGCCGTATTGTTGCCCGTCCCCGAAAACCGCGGCTCCATACACTTGCCGCTCAGCCGGTTCTGAATGCGCCAATACCCGTTGCCGGCATCGATCAGACGCCATTGCTGTGCATACTGCCTCGCATTGGCCGGGTTGATAACGACATTCGTATTGTCGGCGGTCTGGCCGTACAAGGGCTGCAGCGCCTTGTCCGACGACCAGCTTCGTATCGTGTAATAACCGTTGCCCTGATCCGTCAACGCAAACATCTGCGACGTGGAAGTCGGGCTGTAATCGTAGAGCACCACGTTGGTCCCGTCGACCGTCTGCGACGCAAACACTCGCAAACTCCTTCCCGCCGCACGATTCCGGATATTCACATAAACCGGCCCTGCCCCGCCAACCGTACCCGCCATCTTCCAGAACGCCCGCGCCGCGGACGCATTGTCGATCAATCCGCCCGAAGGCGAACCGCCCACGCGGTCCCAGCTCGTCGGATAACGCCCCGTCGCCGCGTCCCTGCCATTCACATGAAGATACTCCAGGTAACCCGCCGCGATATTGAGCCAGTGCCGATTCCCGTCGACCTCATAAAGCGCCACATACGCATTCGTCATATCGTGGCCGCCCCACTTGCCGGTTTGTTTCAAGGCATGTGTGTCCTTATTGACAAACTCATGCTCCATCGCCGCACCCATCACCTGCGCTTCCTGCAGGTAACTGCCATCACCCATCAGCCGGTAAAGCAGCAGCGCCGCCTGCGTCATAACCGCCGTTTGATACCCTAACGGCCCCTCGTTGGTCTCATGAAAAATCCACCGCGAATACCGAATATTCGAATTGACAAT
>JAWLHD010000126.1:0-9488 GCA_041690555.1 Anaerohalosphaeraceae bacterium | reverse complement strand
GTCGACCTGCGAGACGTTCAGCCTGCTCCTGGATCAGTGAGGATCACCGCCGCCGACGTTGCACGGGCTTCGCAGAGCGGCACGGTGCGTGGACCCGCCGGTCCCATGCCGAAATACAAACTGGGCGATATCGTCCCAGTAAATCGTCTGCAGAAGATCGTCGCCGAGCGGATGCTCAAGAGCAAACATGAGATTCCGTGCTTCTATCTGAACGTCCGCGTCGACATGAGCGAGGTCTTCAAACTACGGACCAAGTTTAAAAAGAACGGCGGCGTCAAGCTGTCATTTAATGATTTCATTATTCGCGCAGTTGCGATTGGCCTAAAGCACTACCCGATCATGACAGGGCAACTGGATGGCAATCACATCCGACTGGCCGACCAGATCGACATTGGCCTTGCCATCTCAACGGATGAAGGTCTTGTCGCCCCCCTGGTGAAAAACTGCGGGGACAAGGCCGTCCGGCAGATAGCCGAGTACTGTAAAAGTCTTATTGAACGTGCAAAGAGCAATAAGCTCACACTGGAAGACCTGGAAGGCGGTTGTATCACCGTGAGCAACCTCGGCGGCTTTGGCGTGGATTCATTCATACCGATTGTGGTGCCGGGCCAGTGCAGCATACTCGGCGTCGGTCGCATTGCGGACATGTGCATGCCCATTGACGGCAACATAATGGTCCGCAAAATCATGAACCTGAACCTGTCGGTGGATCACAAGGTCGCAAACGGCGCCGACGCCGCACAGTTTCTCGACTACGTCAAGAAACTGTTGGAAAACCCGACGACATTTGAGGATTGATCGGAAACTTTTACCGTTGTGATAACGGACGAACCGGGGTAAAGGCAGCCTTGAAACTTGCGCTCTTAACCGGTGTCTGCGCAGAACCAACTACTGCTCAATGGCGTACCCATCGCTGGAGGCCGATAGTTGATTAGGAGAAGCGCATGGTTTATGACTTGCAGGAGCTTGCTGCGGAGAGTCCTGATGCGATTCTGAGCGTGAGTGGCGATGGCATATTGCTCTATGCCAATCGGGCTGCGGCAGACATAGTGGCATGCTGGCAAACCGGCGTGGGATTGCCAGTGCCGGGTGACTGGCGGAGGAGGACGCGCGAGGTGCTCGACAGCCACCGCCAACTGGCTGTACAAAGCCGCGTTGCCGAGCGGATCGTGCTTTTTACCGCAGTTCCCGAGCCAGAGCACGGGCATGTCAATCTATATTGCCGCGACATAACGGACTTCAGCAAAACCGCCGAGGCCCTGCAGTTCAGGCTGGAACTCGAGGATCATATCACACGCATCAGCACGGAGTTGATCAATCTCGGACCCGATGAGATGGACTCGGCCATAGATCGTGCTCTTGCAGACATAAGCGAACTGGCCTGCACCGACCGGAGTTACGTTTTTCAGTATTCCGCCACCGGCAATACGATGTCCAATACTCACGAGTTCTGTCGCCTCGGAGTCCCCCCCTTCAGGCAGGCGCTCCAAAGTATCCCCGCCGAAAGGTTTCCCTGGTTTCAGAAACAAATCTCAAGGCACCAGGCCGTTGTCATTGATTCGGTGGATGAACTCGAATCCGAGGCTGCCGCGGAAAAACAGGAGTTTCAGCGCGAGAGCATTCAGTCGCTGCTGTGTGTTCCCATGATCTGCAAGGGCCGCATCATAGGATTTGTCGGGTTTGATCGTGTGCTGTTCCGCTGTGCGTGGACGGAAGAAGTGGTGACTCTGCTCAAGATTGTGGGGACGATCTTCGCCAACGCTCTCGATCGCAAGAGGGCCGAGCAGGAACGTGAGCGCCTGATGAAGACACTGGCCGCCAAAAACGAAGAACTCCAGAGTATAGTCTACATCGCGTCGCATGATCTGAAATCTCCGCTGATTAACATTCAGGGGTTCAGCGATGAACTGGCAAGGACATGCGACAGGCTCGGTGCGCTCGTTGGCGACTCAGGCGTTCCTGACAGCGTGCGCATGCAGTTCGGCGGGCTGTTGCTGCATGATATTCCCGAATCGCTGCGTTTCATCAGGGCGGGGGCGGCCAAGATGCAGAGCCTGCTTAACGGGCTGCTTATGGTTTCCAGAGCGGGCAGTGTTGCTATGGACATTCGTCGGATCGAAATGAACGCAATGATGCGCCAAATTATTGCCGCCATGCAGTATCAAATTACTAACTGCGGGGCGGAGGTCACCGTTGACGACTTGCCCGATTGCCTCGGTGACAGCGACCAACTGAATCAGGTTTTCAGCAATCTTCTCTCCAATGCCGTAAAGTATTTGCAGCCGGGTCGACGTGGTTATATCCGGATCACGGGCGCTTTAGACGGTGGACAGGCGGTGTACTGCCTTGAGGACAACGGGCGGGGAATTGCGCCGCAGCACGCGGGCAAGGTTTTCGAGATATTTCACCGGCTTGGGCCGCAGGATTCGGCGGGCGGTGAAGGTCTCGGGCTTACAATCGCCCGGCGAATCGTCGAACGCCACGACGTACGCATCTGGCTGGAGTCCGAAGCGGGCAAGGGGACAAATTTTTTCGTGTCTTTGCCGGCGGCGTGAAGATTCACGATCGCGAGCCGAAGTAGAAACTAACAACGCAGGCCAAGCACAGGCCTGTGTAGCTGTTATCCGCTGCCGGCGTACGCATCAATACTATAAACAAGCATGCCGAGGCAGCAAGCACTGCAATTCCCTTGGCGTGATTGATTATATTCTCCAGACTGTCTTTGAGCGGCCTCACCAGGCGTCCGAAGATGTGACCAGCAACCAAGCCAGCCAGGATTACATAGAATTCGACGTACTGCATGTGCCCCAACTGATCTCTGATGTACAGAATGAGAGCGCACACAGCGAATCCAGCAATCAACACAAAGCGAATAACCCCGGCAGGCAGGAAGAGGGGTGCATTCGCTCTGGCGGCTGCATCGTAGATCCGGCTGGCCGCGGCGCCGACCTTCTTGCGGAATCCGAAATAATACGAAATGACCGTAAGCAGCAAGCTGAATACATAGGCCGGGACTGCACGCCCTGAGAGCATCAACAGCCACGCAGCCGCGGAGACGATAAACGTGGACAGTGCTCTGATGCTGCCCTGCGGCAGATGCAACGGCTCGACAAGCTCGGCACGCTCGGTCGGCACAAACCCCACGGAGTGCGTATTGGCGTCCAGCAAGACGCGAAACCGTCGTGAACATCCGGCACACGCAATCTCCTGGCCGTCAGTCAGCTTGCTGGCAATGCCAGTGCCGCACTCCGGACAGTTGTAAGCATCCATCTCGAACATCAGTCGCCTGCCGTTTCTGTCCTCAAGCTATGTCTTCACAGATCGCTATTTTGCAAGCAGTCAGTCCAAGGTCAGTTCCGGCAGCTCAATCTGCCCGCTTGCGCGCCATTCCTCAAATCGGTTGCGAAGGCGCTGACTGGTCTCCTGGCGCTCCTGATCATCCATTCCCTCCCATCGCATCCTCATTTCCTGCATGCGAGCGCGCTCGGCGGCCTGTGCTTCGGGCGGCATGCTCGCCCACCTTGCCATCAGCAGTCCGAAACCGGCCCGGAGCCTTGATTGCTCCTCCTGAGTGAGATTCAGATCCGCCCAAATGCTCCGCCAGCGGGGCATACTTGAACCCCCCCCGCCCAGATCCGCCAGAAACTCAGGCACTTGCTGGATGGGGGGCGCGGGCGTTTGCTCTTCGATAACTGGCGCGGCGACAGGCAATTGCTCCTCGGGGATCGCTTCTTCATCGTCCTTTGCGGCTTCCTCCTCCAGCCACTCCATACACGCCTCGTATTCCGCGTCAGGATGCGTAGTGGGTGCTGGCACGGCTGTTGTCGATGTCTCGGCCACTTCGACGGGCGCCTGCGGCGGGTTTTGCGAGGGCAGTTGCGGTTCCGGTTGGCTGCCGACGAACATGTACACTCCTAAACCAACCGCCACTGCGGCGATCAGCAGCACGATACCCACTCCGACGATCACATGCGTTTGTGTATCCATTTTCGTGTCCCATTCACAGCGATTAAACGGTCTCCCCTCCAGTTTACAGCCGTACCGCCGCAAAGGTTACAGGAGTTCGGCATTTTGGGCTCAATCCTATTGCGGTTTGTGTATCCGCTGCGGCGGTCTCCTTGAGTATGTCAATCATCTGCTCCACACGATCAGGCTGCTCAGAGGCCAGGTTATTCTCTTCGAGAGGATCGGCGGCCAGATCAAACAGCATCGGCCTGGCCATTTCTTTGTTCGTGATCAGCTTGTAATCCCCCACACGCAGTGCATAAGCGGCGGGGGTTTTCCAGTAAAGCCGGCGGTGATCCGGCAATTCTCCGGCGCCTAAAATGACGTCCCACACGTCTTGCCCATCCCAATTCAAATCTTCAGGGGTATTCGCCTGCGCTACGCGGCAAAGGGTGGGCATCCAGTCGACAATGTGCATGGGGGCATCCATTTGGCCGGGCAGAAGCACTCCATGCCAGTTGGCCAGTCCAGGTACGCGGATGCCACCCTCAAACACGTCGCCCTTCCAGCCGCGCAGAGGTCGATTGTCTCCCAGCACCGTGTGCGGCCGATCTGCGTAGTGTCCGCCGTACTCCGTCGCGCTCTGCCAGCTCTTCTGTGCCCCGTTGTCACTGACGAAGACAATCAGCGTGTTCTCCCTCATCCCGGCCTTATCAATTGCCTCGACGATGCGCCCGATGCCAGCGTCCATGTGGGTTACGCTGGCGGCATACCAGCGCCGCGACTCCTGCTCGATATCCGCGTACATATCCAACCACTCGGGCGGTTCGTCGATGGGGTAATGCGGAACACTGTACGCCACATACAAGAACAAAGGCTGCTTGCCCGAGGCACGGATCACCCTCACGGCCTCGTCGGTGATAAGATCCGTTGCGTGTCCCTCCTCAGTGATCAACTCATCGTTTCGGTGCCAACACTGCCGTCCCGTCTTGTACAGATGAGTGTACGGATCGATCTGCCCGTCAAAATACCCGTAGGATTCAGTGAAGCCGAATTTCGTCGGCACGCAGTCCGGCGGCGAGCCCATGTGCCACTTGCCACTTATTACCGTTTGGTAGCCTGATCGTTTAAGTGCTTCGGCGACGGTTACCGTTTCTTCGTCGAATATTTGCCCGTACGCAGGCGACAGCACGCCATAACGGCTTGGGTACCGCCCTGTCATCAATCCGACGCGCGTCGGGGTGCAGGTCGGCATGACGTAATGCTGCTTTAGACGGACGCCGCCGGCTGCGAGGCGGTCTATGTTAGGCGTTATTATTGCTGAGCCGCCGTACCCGACGTCCGCCCATCCCAAATCGTCAGCAATAATGAACACGATATTGGGCCGCCGCCCGTGCGACATGCCTGAAGATCGTCGCCCCGGGCCGCACCCCGCAAACGGCAGAAGCCCGCCGGCACCAAGGCTAAACAATACCCCCTGCATGAACGTCCGCCGATCAATAGTACGAGCGCGTGCCATTAGACCTCCAAAGCAATATCCCGGCTTTGAGCCTCTGCGCCGGGTCTACATCCCGCCCCGGCACGCAGATTGTATACGGTTTTTGCAGAAATTCCAACCCCTTCCGTCGATCTGGGGCATTCGCCGGTCCTCATACGGAGGGAAATGCGCTTTGAGGACGTGAAATACGATATCCAAACTGGTAGAATGTGGCATATGCGGTACCGGTATGACAGGCCTTGTATCTATGTTGAGGAGAAATGATGAAGCATCGATTTGGTTTGTTTGCAGCGGGATATGTGCTTGGATTGTGTGGGGCTGCGGTATGTGTTTTTCCACAGGATGCACGCGCCGACCGGATTGTGCGGCGGGTCATTCACGGCGAGTTCGAGGGGCCGAATCTGCTGAAGGCGGACGCTTGGCGACCCTGGCAGGCGGGTTTTGTACAAGAAGGTGAGGCGTTCGTGTGCGACAACGGCGATGATGGGGCCGCGCAGCGGGGTGCATCGCAAACTGTGACGCTCAACCAGACGACGCCGGAGCCGATTTTGGCGACGGCGTGGAGCAAAGCGGAGAGCGTCAGCGGCGGACGAGACAACAATTATGCTTTGTACCTCGACCTGGTATACACGGACGGCACACCGCTGTGGGGGCAGACGGCACAGTTTGATACGGGCACGCACGATTGGCAGCGTCGGCAGGTGATCATCTTTCCGGAAAAGCCGGTGCGGTCGGTGAGCGTGCACCTGCTGCTGCGAGGCCACGCGGGCAAGGCATGGTTTCGCGATGCGCAATTGACGGTTCTTGCCCAGCCGGACGGGGCATGTCTTTTCGACGGTGTTCCGGTAAGCATCGAGGCGCCTGCAAAGGTGCGATTCGAGTTGCGGGACGTTGCAGGCGAGTCGGACTTCGTGGTGATTGACAGAGAAGCCCTCGGCGTGAAGATCGAATCGAGCGTTAAAAACCTCAAAGGCGCGGCATTCCATGACGTGCAACTTACCGATACCACCGGCAAAGATCGCGCGGTTACCCTGTATTATGTGTTGCCTGTCGAGGGACAGCAACTAACATGGTTTAACGATCCACGCACAAGCATGACTGTAACGAAGCCCCGCGAATATGCAAACACAACCGCCTTTCGCGCAGGCGCCAACGGGCGGCTGTCACGGTACCCCTTTGCGGCTGTCGCGGACGGCCGGAGAGGCAAGGCGATCGGCATCGACATGGCACACCCGGCGTTTTACCGCGCCGGCTTCAACGCAGCGAGTCGCGAGTTGTTTCTTGCGTACGACATCGGCTTTGCGCCGGAGAAGCCGACAGCGAATCTGCGGTTCTGCACGTTCGACTTCGACGCGGAGTGGGAGTTTCGGACGGCGCTGGCCATTTATTACAAGCTGTTTGCAGAGGCGTTTGAGCGTCGCATCAAGGAGCAGGGTCTTTGGATGCCTTTCGCCAGGATCAGTGAAGTGGCGGGCTGGCAGGACTTCGGCTTCCGCTTCAAGGAGGGCAACAACGAGACCGTCTGGGACGACGAACACAACATGCTGACGTTCCGCTATACCGAGCCGATGACGTGGTGGATGCGGATGGATAAGGACATGCCCCGGACTTTGGAGGCGGCAATTGAGCAGGCTCGGCGGATGGCCGAAAAGGGGGACTCAAAAGCCAGGGCATGGCTGACCAGCGCCTACCATGACGATAGCGGCCGACCGACTGCGCGCATGCTCGACACACCGTGGTGCGACGGCGCCGTGTGGAGCATGAACAGCATGCCGCATGTCGCTGGAGAGACGACTGACTACAAGAACAACTGGAACGCCGCACTGCGCGAGCGTTTATATGGGGCGGGTCGCAAGGGGAATCTCGATGGCGAATATATCGACAGCAGCGAAGGGTACGTGACCGATGAATTGAACTTCCGCCGCGACCACTTCTCCGCTACCCGAACGCCGCTGACGTTTTCTTTGCAGGACCGCAAACCGGCGATCTTCCGCGGCCTGATCGTCTTCGAGTACATCCGGGCAATGGGCGCAGACGTGCACGCGATGGGCAAGTATATGATGGCCAACTCAACGCCGCACCGGCTGTGCTGGCTTGCGCCGCTGCTGGACGTGATGGGCACCGAGACCAACTGGAACCCCGGCGGGCAGTGGCGGCCGATGTCGGAAGCCGAACTGCTTTATATCCGGGCGATGTGCGGGACCAAGCCGTTCTGTTTCCTGATGAATACCGAGTTCGAGAGATTCCCGCATGAGCGCGTCGAAAGGTACATGAAGCGATCTCTCGCCTACGGCATGTTTCCCGGATTCTTCAGCCACAACGCAAGCCAGGGGCACTACTTCACCCGCCCGGATCTGTATAATCGCGACCGTGAGCTTTTTAAGAAGTACGTCCCTCTGTGCAAGCAGGTCGCCGAGGCGGGATGGCAGCCGGTCACGAAGGCGCGCTCGAATGACGAACGTGTACTCGTCGAGCGTTTCGGCGATTCATGGTTCACTGTGCTCAACGGCAGTGGACAGAAGCGCACTGCGACGATTACTTTTGAGGACAAAGTGGACCAAAGGGTGCGCGAGGCGGTCGGCGGTACTATGCTTTCCGTCATCGACGGCAAGCTTCAACTTACACTCGAACCTGAAGACGTTGCTGTATTGGAGTTCTAATCATGATAGATAAAATGAAGGCATTGTTCTGTTGGGCCGCGGGCACCGGGTTGATTGCATGTTCAGCTATGGGCGCTGATTTTGACATGAAGTCCTTCCTGGGGTTTGAGCCGGTGGATGCACGGCAGGCGTTGGCGGTCGAACCCCGAACACTTTTCCAGACCAACAATGAGTATGATCCGCGAATCGCAATTCCAGTCGACGGCGTCATAGTTCATCGGCACGGTCATTCGGCGGAAGATATCGCACGGGTCATCGCTTCATGGACGCAGCAGGGCTTTGCCGTCGGGCGGATGTTCTTCGCCGATTCCGATGCAGGGAACCATTACACCCAGGGCCGCTTCGACGGCAAGACACACTATGAGGACATTGAACTGGACCGCGGCGGCAACCGCATTCTGTGCGCCAACGTCCGTCCGTACATGCTGCCCACGCCCGGCTGGACTGAATACCTAAAGATCGAAGTCAAGCGCGCCATCGACGGCGGCGCCAGTGCGATCTACCCTGAGGAGCCGCTGGCACACAACTTCACCGGCTACGAAGAAAGCTTCAAGAAGGCATGGGCCGACGAATACGGTACGGCCTGGCGAGGCGGGCACGAGTCACCCGACGCCTTTTTCAAGACCGCACGTTTGAAGAACAAACTCTACATCCGGCTGGAACAGGACCTCTGCGATTACACTCGCCAATACGCCCGCGACCGCGGCAGGAACGTTGACTTTCTGATCCCCATCCACAGCATCTACAGCAATCTCAGCGCACGGCTGGTCGCCCCATTGGGCGCGTCGCTTGGAATTGAAGGTAATTCCGGTTACATCGGCCAGATCTGGACCGGTCCGGTGCGCTGGACCATCGGCGGCTGCTCCAACAAAGAAATGACCTTCTTCGACTCGGCCTACGTCAACTACGATTACTTTGTCAATCTCGTCATCGACAGTCGCCGGCGGCTGTACCTGCTCGCCGATCCCGTTGAGGACGATCCCCGTTTCCGCTGGGACGAGTACGACAAGTGGTACCGTGAGTGCCTTGCCGCCAAGCTTATGTTCACAACTATTAACACCTATGAGGTCATGCCGTGGCCGGACCGCATTTTCCTGCCGGGGCACTCCGTTGGCGGCGGCACACCGGGACCGGCTGAGTACCGCACGACCATCATGTCCTGCCTCACCGCGCTGCAGGACGTGCCGCGCGGCACTCGTGCCGACTTGACGGCGGGTACAAAAGGCATCGGTATGCTGATCGCTGATTCGGCGATGTGGCAGCATGCCAACCGGCCCGTTCAGGACGCGTTCATGGGAATGCTTATACCGCTGCTCAAACGCGGCATTCCGGTCAGTTCCGTACCTATGGAGCGGTGCGGCGAATCGGACTACATGAAGAACTTT